>VBKE01000155.1 GCA_005879605.1 Deltaproteobacteria bacterium | reverse complement strand
AATCCCACGAGTGGGGTCAGCGGCCGTGTGACGAATCCTCGATCACCTATCGCGAACTGGCGAACCAGCCTTCTCATTCTTGCGATCACGTGAAAGATACGTCAGGCTTTCAGGAGAGGGATAATCATATCGTGATCGTTTCCGTAACACGCACCGCGCGATCAATAAGAAAGGGATTTCATTGTCGTCGCCTGATTCTCCCGTCGTCGAAGCAAAGGCGGTTTCCAAAAAATTCGCCGACCGCGTAGCCGTCGACGGCCTGGATCTGCAAGTTTCCCCGCGCCTCTGTTTCGGCCTTCTGGGACCCAATGGCGCCGGAAAAACCACCACCCTGCGGATGATCTACGGCGTGACGCGCCCCACGAGCGGCATGGTTCGCGTGTTTGGCATGGACGTCGGCCGCAACCTGCGCGCCGTCCGCTCCCGGCTCGGCGTAACCTTGCAGCAGAACGCGCTGATTGAAGCGCTTTCGCCCAGGGCGAATTTGCTCGTGTTCGGCCGTTATCACTTGCTCCGCCAGCCGGAGCTTTCGCGGCGTGCCGAGGAATTGATTGACTTTTTCGAGCTGCGTTCCCATGCCGATCTCCCCGTGCGCCAGCTTTCGGGGGGATTTCAGCGGCGGCTCGCCATCGCTCTCTCCCTGATGAATCAACCTGAGCTCTTGGTCTTGGACGAACCGACCACCGGCCTCGATCCGGCGGTGCGGCTTGCGCTCTGGTCGCGCATTCGCGAGTTGCGCGCTGGCGGAACGACCGTGCTCATCACCACCCACTATATGGACGAGGCGCAGCGTCTTTGCGACCGCGTCGCGATCATTTCAGCCGGTAAAGTCATTCGTGAGGGCGCCCCGGAAAATCTCATCGCCGCCACTTTGGCGCCAGAAACCGTCGAATTCGATTGTTCTTCGGGTGAAGAAGCGTCACTGCTGGACGGTTTTGGATCCATGCGCCATGTGCGAGTCGGACGCCGTCTGATGCTTTACCTCGATGATTCGACGAGCCTGATCGAGCATATTCGCCGCCGCGATCAAGGCGACCGCCGTCCCATCGTCGTTAGGCCCACGAACCTGGAAGATGTCTTTCTCTCCTTGACCGGAACCGGTCTCGAGGGGAACTCGTGAGCATTTCACCTCGGTACGCAGTTGCCGTATGGCGGCGCAACGCGTCCATGTACCGCCGGACCTGGAAATGGAACTTGCTGCCGAATTTCTTCGAGCCGGTTTTCTATCTTCTTTCCATCGGCATCGGGCTGGGCGCTTACATCTCTGAGATGAGCGGAGTCTCTTACCTTTCGTTCATCGCTCCGGGTCTAGTTTGTGTCGCGGCCATGAATGGCGCGAGCTTCGAAGTGACCTACAACATTTACGTCCGGCTCACGTTTGAAAAGACCTATGACGCCATGCTGACGACTCCCATCGAGCCCGACGACATTCTCGGCGGAGAAGTTCTCTGGGCGATGACCCGCGCCTGCATTTACGGTGGCTGCTTCTTTCTCGTGCTTGCGATTTTTGGCTTGACGCCGCTGCCGTCGTCTTTCTGGACTCTTCCGGTGATTCCCTTGACCGGATTGCTCTTTGCCGCAATCGGAATGACTTTCTCACTGCGGATTCCCAACATCGACCTATTCAGCTTCTACTTTACACTCTTTCTCACGCCGCTGTTTTTATTCTCCGATGTCTTTTTCCCCTTGAAAGAGAGACTGTCACCCTCTTGGCTATGGGTTGCCGAAGCGCTCCCCTTGCTCCATCCTGTCCGACTGGCCCGCGCCGCCTTCAACGGTCAGTTCTCTTCTTTAATTCTGTGGGACATCGCCTACACGTTGGGCCTCTCCTTTTTGCTGCTCATCTGGGCGCGCCGTAGCGTGCGCCAGCGTCTGACTAATTGATATCTGGCATGGAAAGACCCCTTGATCCCATTCCAGGACGCTGTAAGCTTTAAGCAGATTTCTTGCTTCTGTCCGCGATCACGGTCGCGCGCGGTAACGGTTTCCGCATCACCCCATCCCCTCCTCGTTTGTCGTTGCGACCGAGAAAGGATCAGGGCTAATGCGACTCATAATTTCCGTTGTTGCGATCCTGGCAATCTGTTCCCCTACTCCTGTTTTCGCCCAAGTCAAGCAGTGGGTGGACGAAAAGGGCACCGTCCATTACGAGGCGACTGGACCAGGCCAGCCTAAAACTATCAATCCGAGTCAGCCGAAGCCTAACGCGCGCCGGCCTTTAGAAAGAAATCACGCCGGTCTTACGTTGGGGGATAATGAAGCCTCGTTTACAGCTGCCAAAAAGGGCGACTATGCCGGCAAGATCGGTCCTGATGGAAACTACTATCGATATTCCGGAACGCTGCCCGAGGGAGCGGTCAACATGGGAGATCTTTTCATCGCCGGTAGATTGGCATTGATCATGATCGAGTATCGCGATTTCGGACTAGGCGGCTGGGAACAGCTAATCAAGCAAACTTCAGAAAAGTACGGGGCGCCTCAGGGCGATACCGCAACAGCGGTTTGGAACGATGGAACCACCGGTCTCACTCTTAAGCATGAGACGAGTGGCAATATTACGATTTGGCTGGAAGATTTTGCCGCGACGTCGAGGTACTCGGAACAAGAAAAAGCCGCGCTACCAAAATTTTAACCTTCGCAGCTAAACGCCCGCCAGGAATATCGGGGTTACCGGCTGCATGGTCTAACCATTCTCCTGGCAAACTCTGTCCTCGCCTGAAACTATTGCGCGAAAAACGCACTAGCCCGATCGGAGGTATTCGTTTAACGCTCTGTATTGTTCGGCCAGGGCAAGATAAAGAGCGACAATAAAACATCCGATGGCAATTACAATACAGCCAATTTTCGCTTTGTCATTCCAGACTAGACCGATCCTGCCAGACAAAAGAAGCCCGATGACTCCGGCGGTCAGCCAACCCCAGTGAGACAACACCGCTTTCAAAAACTCACTGAAATCTCCCATGCATAAATTTTAGCTTTAGAAATCTTTGGTTCAATGGGGTTATTGAATATGCGCGCCGCGGTCCGGCTGGTTTAAGTCAAAGTTTCCGAAGTCCGATTAGCCCGGCTGATCGTTCCCTCCGAGCCGTCCATTCTGCCCGCCGCTACGAATTAGCGAAGGCTGATTCACCGGAGCCTCACGCCGGATGGCGCCATTCCGCTCTGGAATGCCCGCACTCGATGCCGGGCATTTTTTACGCGTCAAGAGTAATTTCTACCTTGCTGACTGACCGCAAAATCTAGAGCAGCGAACGATTTTCGGCTTGGCATGTCACTTGCGTTTCAAACTAGCGCTTGTTCCGCTAATCAGGTTGGGTGCCAACTTGCAAGTCGTGCTCAAGAAAATTGAATGCAAGCGTTCCGATCTGCAGCCGGTGGTGCTGCCTCTGCTGCGCGGGCGGGTGTTTCATGTGACAGAGGAGGCGACTTTTGAGGATATCAGCCGGAGCGGCTGGATAGATAGCAAGCAGCGACCGCGGTTTATTTCGCCATTTGGAAAATCCGAAAACAGCTACGGTCTCAAGCGCGGCTGGGTTAGTCTGTTTGATCTGAGTAATACCGCAAACGCTTACACCAAAGATGCATTGATACATTATTACCTTCGCAAAGCCTTTCATAATAAGAGTACGGCTATCTGCTTCCTATTCATTGCTGAGAACGCCTGGCCATCCTTGATTTCTTGGCAGCATGCCCGTCAGGAGGTGGAGCGAAAAGAGATGTATATTCCTTTTGTGGAAGCTTGGTATCCCGGAGATATACCCCTTCATCTGGTCAACGATAGTCTGGTTCTTACGGTCAAATCCCGACGGTGATTCTTCTCGTGACTTCTACAAACCGTGATGCTTTAAAAAAGCGACGGCATCTCTGCGACCCGGACATTTTATCCATCGGCCATCCTTCTGAAACCACAAGTTCATACTGCCTTAACTCTGCGTTAACAAATGTACGGTAATCTTTCTGTCCAGCAAAATCCGGCAGCCGAGGCTCATGTGCAGTCCGATCAACGAGCGAAGCAAGCAAGGCAACTGATCGTAACCGTTCTCTACCTGGGCTTAGTGACTCTCTTAGTGACTCTTTTGTTGCCGCAACCAATCGCGGCGCAAAACAAAATCATCGGCGTCTATACCTTCCCCGCTACGCCGCTTCAGACATTTCAGAACGTGCTTTTTCCTGAAAGCATTGCCAACGATCACAAGATTCTCCTTGGCGCCGCCGGTAGCGATCTCTGGCATTGCCCCAACGACGCGCCCAGTGAGTTTTGGATGATCACCGATCGGGGACCGAACGGACAAATCAAAGTGGACGGGAAAAACCGCCGCACTTTTTGGGTGCCGGAGTTCAACCCGGTGATTCTCAGGGTCAAAACAGAAGGCAACGCCATCCGAATTCTCGAGGTGATACCCATTGTAGGCCAGTCCGGGAAACCCGTAACCGGAATGCCCAACATCCAAGGCTACGACGAGACGCCCTACGATTACACGGGCCAGAAACAATTATCTTTCAATGCGAACGGTCTCGATACCGAGGGATTGGTTCGCACTCTCACCGGCGACTTCTGGGTGGCCGAGGAATACAGCCCTTCCCTCTTGCACCTCGATCGGACCGGGAAAGTGCTGAAGCGCTACATACCGGAGGGTGTTAAGCTAAGCGGCACAGACTATCCCGTCGCGGCGGTCCTGCCCGTCATTTACGGCAAAAGAAAGATTAACCGTGGCTTTGAAGGCTTGGCTTTGAGCGGCGACCAAAAAACTCTTTATGCCGTGCTGCAAAGCCCGCTCTGGAATCCGGATAAGACGGTAGGCGACGCCTCGCGCAATACGCGGGTAATTGTTTTCGACATTCAAAGCGAAAAAATGACGGCGGAATACGTTTACCGGTTCGAGCCGGCAAAAGAATTCGAAGCCAACCCGAAAACCTCGCCTGATGAGATGAAGCTTTCAGGAGTGGCTTTTCTTAATCCAACGACCCTTCTGGTTCTCGAGCGAACCGATCTCGTCGCTAGATTGTACAGCGTGGACCTTAGCAAGGCCACCGACATTCTCAATACTAAATGGGACGACGCAAAGATTACGCCCAGCCTCGAAGCCCTAGAAGACCCCGCAACGGCTGAAGTGCGTGTGCTGCCGAAGTCACTCGTGCTCGATCTAAAGCAGTTTGACGAGATGCCCGATAAGATCGAGGGCGTCGCAGTGGTCGACCGCAACACCGTCGCCGTCTCGAACGACAATGACTTCGACAGCGAAGAAAGCCAATACGATGCTGAAGGCAACAACCTGGGCAAGGGAAAGAAGAGTTTTATCCTCGTCATTTCCCTGGGTAAACCGCTACCCTTGCCATAATTTGCAGGAAATCTGAGCCTAAGACTCGAGAAAGATCTCTAAACCCTTCCACATATTTACTGTAGTTATCGCCCCAACGCGGGTCCGCCGCATAAAGTTTGCCCCCTTCCGTGAGTTCGGAAGTGACGACCGGTTTCGCTGTCGCGAAATGCCGCTTTCTGAGCGGAGAGCTTCTTCATATAATCGCGCCCTTTTTCCTCTCCGTAGAATTTCACAAAGCCCGTGTACCGGAGCACCGCACTACCGGACAAACGTCTTTTTCTCGATGATGACAACCCCGCCGTCCCTTGTTATACTTTTGCTCATTTTCCCGACGGGGGCTTGTCGAAGAAACCAATCTTCTCCAGCCCGTCAAGGTAGCGCCGATCGACGAGGTCTTGTGGTTTGATCTTTTTTGCCCGCGCGTCGACTTTTGCGGTCTCGTCGAGAATCGCCTGAAAGGCTTCCGTCTTGAATTCCAGCCTCGGTTCCATGACTTTGATTTCCTCGTCATAGGCGGCCTCGAGGATTTTTCGGTCGCTTATACGCAACTGTTTGGCGAGAACCTTGTAAGTCAATTCCTTATCCAGGAACAGGATCTTTATCGCTTCCGCCATGACGCGCACAAACTTCTCAATCACCGGCCCGCGCGCACGCATGACGGACCGGCGCGTCACCAAGGTCGCCGCCGCGAACGGAATATGGAGGTCGGGCCCATACACAACGTACCGGAAACCCTGCGTGAGGGCCTTGGTGCCTCCAGACGGTCCAGTCATCGTCGCGGCATCGACCGCCCCGCTCAACAATGCCGCGAGATTCTCGACCTGGCCGCCGGTCTGGATGAAGTTCACGTCGCTCGGCTCCATGCCGTTCTTCCTCAAAGCCTGAATCACAAAATAATGCGAATTGCTGCCCAGCCGGGACACGCCCAGTTTCTTGCCCTTGAGATCCTCCGCTCTTTTGATTTCAGGCTTGGCGAGAATGCTGTGGGTCAGGGTGTTTTTGGCGCTCGCGATGAATACCAGATCGGTCGCCCCTTGGGCGAAAGCGCGTATGATCGCTTCACCTCCGCTGATGGCGACTTGGCCATCGCCGCCCAGGATCGCAGCCGTCACCAATGGTGCGGAAGAAATGTAAACCAGCTGAAAGTCCAGATCATATTTGCGAAATAGCCCGGCTTCCTCGGCAATCCACGGCATCGATTGCGACATCGTGCGAGCCGAGTGAAAGCCGATAAGCTTGTCCGCGGCCAATCCCGAGTGAGAAAAGAATAGCAGAATAGGAAAAACAACGAAGCCCAAACCCGAGGTCATGACCAGGCGCATCTTCATAAAGAAACCCTCCTGACAAACTAGAACCTAGCGAACACTATCAAAAAGAGTCCTTGCCTTCTAGTCCTTCTAGGATACCGTTATTGAGGTCTTGGAATTGGTGTGGGACCTGTGGCAGAGTTACGTCATTCGAGAGCCCGGTGGCTCGGCTCCCTATGACGGGCGACTTGGCAAGTGACACAAGAGGTTAATGTTTTGATCAATCAAGAAAGACTCAAGAATCTTCTCATCGAGCTGATTAAGATCGACAGTCTGTCGCGGCAGGAATTCGACGTCGCCATGCGCCTCAAACGGGAAATGGAAGAGTTGGGGGCAACCGTGTGGATCGACGACGCAGGAGAAAAGGTGGGTGGCAACGTGGGTAACTTGATTGCCTATTTTCCAGGAAACACTCCTTTGGCGCGCCCTCTTCTGCTCTCCGCCCATATGGACACCGTGGCTCCTGGCGAAGGCGTCGTGCCGATGCTCGACGGCGATATCTTACACACGGACGGGAGAACCGTGCTTGGCGGCGACGATAAGAGCGGCGTCGCGATTATCTGCGAGGTTCTGAGAATCATCAAGGAGAAGCGCTTGCCCTGCGCCAGCATCGACGTGGTTTTTACGATTTGCGAGGAGGCCGGTCTGATCGGCGCAAAGTGCCTCGACGTAAGCCGGCTGCGAGCACGCGCCGGATTGGTCCTGGATAGCGACTCTGTCGGATTTCTCTTTACCAAAGCGCCTGCCGCCAACCGTATGGAGTTTCACATTCAGGGCCTCGAAGCTCACGCGGGAGTTTGCCCGGAAAAAGGAATCAGCGCCGTCAAAGTGGCGGCCGAGGGCATCGCGCAAATGAAGCTCGGTAGAATCGACCACGAGACCACCGCGAACATCGGCGTTATCCAAGGCGGCATAGCGGTCAACATCGTGCCGAACTCCGTCATCCTAAAAGGCGAAGCGCGAAGTCACAACCAGGAAAAATTGGACCGGCAAACCCAACATATGCTCCGGTGCCTGGAAGAGGCCGCCGCTCGTCACGAACTGGAACTGAATGGCAAGCCTTTTCGAGCGAGGGTGGAAGCTAAAATCGAACGTGATTACGACCGCATGGACGTCCCCGATCAGGCGCCGATCGTCCAACTGGTGCGCGCTGCGGCCAAGAACTTGAATGTCGAAATCAAGACAATGGCAACCGGGGGCGGATGTGACGCCAACGTCCTTAACCAAAAGGGGTTGGAAGTCGCCAATCTCTCGACCGGCATGCGCGACATCCATACGGTCAAGGAATGGCTCGACCTGAAGGATCTGTATCTTTCCGCTGAGATGGTGCTGGAAACCGTCAGACTCAATGCCGCGCATCCTCCGACTCCTTAAGCGAGGGATTTGAAGGCTTCAATTTTCCAGGCGGGTATTAAACGGCAACGAGCCCTCATTATGCATGGCGAGGAAATCGGACGCCTCCTCAAACAGGAACGTGGGCAATTTCTCGAGTTCCTAAGCGCCTATGAATATCGGCGCGGCCCTCACAAAAAGAGAGAAGAAGATCTAGCCCGAGAGATCGTTCGCATCGTTTCCGGCATGGCCAATGCCGACGGGGGTACCCTTCTGGTGGGCGTCGAGCCGGATAAAACCGTCACCGGCATTCCGCACGACCCCAGTGAAGTTCAAAATTTGCTCCAAGCTTCGCAAAACCTGCTAACGCCGGGCCTCCATCCGGCGTCGGAAAAGATTCGCTTGGGAAATCTCCTCCTGCTTAAATTTGAGGTCGCTCCCGGCCTCGAGGTCTATCGCGTCACCGGCGGACGTTCCTTTTATCGCATCGCCACCGAGACGCCGTCGCTTCCATCTGAACAAATCCAAAGTCTCAAGGAAGCCAAACGAACCGTGGTTTACGAAAGGCAACAACCGTTGAACGCCACATGGGATGCTTTGGATCCCGACGCGGTTGAAGCGCTCACGAGCAAGACGCACGATGATCGAGAGGCGCCACAGATTTTGGCTCAGCCCTATCATCTGTTGGACAACTCCCGAGGAGGTCCCATGCCTACTATGGCTGGACTCCTTCTCTTCGGTAGAGATCCCAGCCTGTGGCATCCTCGGTGCGGCATCGATTTTGTGAAGTACGAGGGCAGCGAGCGTCAGCATGGCTCCGCTCTCAATGTCGTCAAGCGTATTCGTTTCGAGGCGCCGCTGGTCCGCCTGATCGATGAAGCCGTGGGCCGGATCAAGGAACATATCCGCGAGCGGACGATCTTACACGACCTGTTTTTTCGCGAGCGGCTGGAATATCCGACGTTTGCCTGGCAAGAAGCGCTGATCAACGCCGTCGCTCATCGAGACTACGCCATTACCGGAGCCTCCATTGAGGTCTGGATGTTCGACGACAGGGTCGAGGTTCGTAGCCCCGGTCTTCTACCGCCTCCGGTGACCCTCGAGCAGTTGCAGCAGCACAAGAGCCTTCACTTTTCCCGCAATCCATTGATCGTGAGGGTGCTCGCCGACCTCGGTTATCTGAGGGAGATGGGCGAAGGCATTCCCCGCATGTTTCAAGAGATGGAACATTACGGACTGCGACCTCCGGAGTTCGCCGCCGAAGGATTTTTCTTTGTCGTAACTCTGCGCAACACTCCGGTGTACGATGACGACACCCTCAGATGGCTGAATCAGTTTCGCGCCTCGGAGATCGGCTTTCGCCAAAGACGCCTTTTGGCCTACGCCTACTGCCATGGCAAAATCTTTTCGACCGCAGAATACCAGCAGATCGCCGAGGTCGACCGGGATACCGCCTATCGCGAAATTCGCAGTATGGTGAAAAACGGCATCGTTGCGCCGCTCAAGCCCAAAAGCCGAAGCTATCGGATCATCGAGCGGCTCTAACAAGATGGAATTCTCCGATCTGGCTCGCCTGGCGAGCGGCCATGTTGAAGCAAGGATCATCCAGACAGCGGTTGAGCTCGGCGTTTTCGATTGCATCGGCGATCAAAAATTGGACGCCCCCGCCATCGCTGCCTCGCTGGCTACGGACCACCGAGCGACCGATTTATTATTGCATGCGCTAACGGCTCTTGGCCTCCTGGCAAAGAGCGGCCAACGCTTTTCTCTTGCTTCCGTTTCGGCGAAGTATCTCGTCAAAAGTTCTACTCACTACCTCGGCGGCATGATTCTTTTCGATGGCTCGCTGTGGGACTACTGGGAAGGTTTGAGCGATGCGGTGCGCTCGGGACAGCCGGCCCGGCCGGCGAACATGTATCAAGACGACCCGAGAGAAACGGAACGCTTCATTAACGCTATGGATTCGCTGGTTAAAGCGCGCGGCGACGCCGATATTGTCGCGTCGGCCCTCGACTGGAACGGCGTGACGGAATTGCTGGACGTCGGCTCCTGGCCGGCCACCTACCCGATCTCCCTGTGCCGGAAATATTCGAAACTTCGCGCCACGATCTTTGATCTCCCCGCAACCCTCAAGATCACCCGGCGATATGTCGCCGATGCGGGATTAGAAAATCGCATCAAATTGGTTTCTGGGGATTATCGCAGCGATCCCATACCTGGAAGCTTCCAGCTCATCTTCCTGTCCAACATCATTCATGGTGAACGCTACGAAGAGAATCAGCGGCTCATCGCAAAACTATACTCTAACCTCGAGCGTGGCGGCAGGATCGTCATCAAAGATCACATATTGGACTCAACTCAAGCGCATCCAACCGTCGGCGCTATTTTCTCGCTCCTGATGTTACTCACCACTCAATCAGGAAGATGTTATACCTTCGAGGAAGTGCGAAGTTGGCTGGTGAAAGCGGGCCTGAAGCACGTAAAGCAGATTGATCTCCCGCCACCCTTCACATCATCACTCGTCGTCGGCGAGAAGTGATTCGCTTCACGATAAGTGCTACACTATCTCTAAATCTGATTTGTCTCCGAGGAGTTTCCCATCGACGAAGTAGAGCAAAAGGCCAGAGAGCAAGCGGTTATCGAAAACCTCAAACCGGCCTGCCTGTGCAACAAGATCCGCAAAGGCACCGTGCTCAAAGCCATTCGAGCCGGCGCTAATACCTTCGAGCAAGTAAGCAAACGCACCGGAGTCGGCACCGGCCCCTGCGGCGGCAGGCGCTGCGGTACGATGGTTCGAGGGATGTTGGGAGAGCCGGTGGTGAGTTGCAACGAATGTGGCTGGCCGGTCTTAGCACGAACCTCTCCTCAAGTCTGCCCGCGCTGTGAGTATGCCAAGCAGGAAAGCTGACTCGATGCCTGTTGCTTAACTTATTGTCAGTGAAATTGGGGTTAGCTCACCTCTCGGAAAACGGCAAGGTGTGATTACAAGACTGGTCTTGTAGCTGGCCTTTCGCGCTTCGCGTAAAAGCTCTTTACCAAAACCTGATCGCAACGGAGAAATTTTGCCGCTATGGTGATTCGTATTGCATCCGCTGTTTTGAGTCTGGCTGGATTACTTGCATTAATCCTGGGCTTGTTCTACTGGACCGGCACCGCTTTGTATCTACTCCAAATGCATATGCTGCTCGGTTTTCTGGCGGTCGGAGCACTCTGGGTTATCGGAATCGGGCAGGCCTTTTCCAAAGCCGGCAACTGGGTAATCGCGGCTTGCGCTCTGGTCGTCGGCGCAGTCACGATCGTCATCGGCGTGATCCAGTCATCGCTGATGGTCGGCGAATTTCACTGGGTCATCCAGATAATCCATCTAGTCCTCGGACTTCTCACGATTGGAATGGGTCACATGGGCGCGGCGCGCTATCGGAAAGGCTTTGCGGGATAACGGTTAACAATTTGAAAGGTCGTTTGTAGCATCGCGTCATGCAAAACGACAACGCGTGATTGCAAGGCGTGGCCAACGCGATTGCGCGCGGTTTCCGCGCCGGCCGGCTACGCCCTGCTCGGTCACCGAGCCTTCGCCAAGGTCGGAAACTTCACGCCGAGCTGATCGAGATAGGTGTCGTACTTGCTCGCGTCATAATAGAATTTTCGCATCGCTGGGCGAAATCGCTCCATGGTCTCGCGATTGAGGTGGATCTGCGGCTGGTCGGTCTCCGACAGCAACGGCAGGACCTTGTGGTTCTTGAGCTGGACGTCGGTAAGATAGGCCTTCGCCCCCTGGATCAGCTCTGGACGCAGCAAGAGGTCGATCATCGTCATGGCCATCACCTTGGAGCCGGCAACGATGCCCTTGTGCGCGATCGGCGTCGCCATGGCGATGGCGTTGGACCAATTGTGGCCGGGCAGGTTCGGAATATTGGCCGGATAGCGGAAGGTCACGGTGGGGACGACCCAGGACACGTCGCCGATGTCATCTGAGGAGCCGCTTTCCGGTCGCGCGGGCGGCGGCTCGAGCTTTTTGACTGCCGTGTTGAGCCCATCTTCCTTGCCCTCGACCAGACGCTGCACCGCCTTGGCGAAGGTTTGCTCGTCCTCACTCCACTGCGGCATTCCAACACGCTCGATGTTTGTCTGCAGAGTCTCTGCGAGCGTCTTGTTAAAGTGGCGTGGAGCGGCGGTGCCGATCACCTTCCGCGTCACTTTGGTGTCCGTCATCATCGCCGCGGCTTCGGCGATCTTGTTGCCGATCTCGTAGTTCTTCTTGATGTTCTCGAAATCGAGCTCGCGGAAAAAATACCAGACCGAGGCGCGCGAGGGCACGACATTGGGCTGATCGCCGCCGTCTGTGATCACGTAGTGCGACCGCTGCTCCGGGCGAAGATGCTCGCGCCGAAAATCCCAGCCGATGTTCATCAGCTCGACGGCGCGCAGAGCGTTGCGTCCGCGCCACGGCGCATTCGCAGCATGAGCAGACTCGCCCTCGAACGTGTATTCGACGGAAATCAAACCGCTGCCCCGAGGCGCACCCCACGCGGTCGAGAGATCATCACCGACGTGGGTGAAGAGAACGGCGTCCACGTCCTTGAACATGCCGGCGCGGACGAAGAAGGCCTTGCCGGCCAAAAGCTCCTCGGCCACACCCGGCCAGATGACCAGCGTGCCCGAAAGCCTTTCCCGCTCCATGAGGTCCTTCACCGCGAGCGCCGCGACGATGTTGACGGCCTGTCCCGAGTTGTGGCCCTCGCCATGTCCCGGAGCTCCCTCCACCAGCGGCTCGCGATAGGCGACGCCGGGCTTCTGCGAGGCTTTTGGAAGGCAATCGATATCGCTGCCGAGCGCAATCACCGGACGGCCGGAGCCCCAGCGCGCGACCCAGGCGGTGGGTATGCCCGCCACGCCCCGCTCGACGGAGAAACCGTTCTTTTCGAGCAGCCCGGTCAGATATTTCGAGGTCTCGAATTCCTGGTAGGCGAGCTCGCCGAAGCTGAAGACGGTGTCGTTTATGACTTGCGCGAGCTTGCGCCGTTTCTCGACGCCGTCGACCACGACCGTCTTGAATTTTTCGATCCGCCCGATGTCGTGTTTCGATCTGGTGGTGTCCTGCGCGAGGGGAGGACTCCCCGAAAGCAGAAGCACAACGAGCGCCAGTCCCGCCATGGCCTCAATTTTCATCGCATCCCTACCGAACATCGTGTCCCTCCACGAAAAGAATTGGCGTGTGGCTCCGTTCGCGGGCTTCCAGCTTGCCTGCCTGCGCGGGCGCGCAAGCGACAGCTATCAGACAAAGCGCACTCGCCTGCCTTTGCGTCGCCTGACTGCGAGCGTACTCGCTCAGGCAGGCACGCAGACAGGCCACTTCCCATTATTTGGGCAGAGCGTATTCGATAACGAGCTATTATGTCGAAACGTTCTGCTCGGACTCTACGACTTTCCGCACCGTCGGGCGCTGCATCATGCGCTCCCGCCATGCCGTGTAGGCGCTGAGCTCCTTCATGGGAAATCCGCCGGCCACGCCCCAGCCGTAAAAAACCAGCGCGTAGGGATCGACAACCGTGTACTGACTCCCCATGATCCAGTCTTTTCCCTGGAACATGGAGTCGATCTCCTGGCAATTGGCCCAGAACGATTTCCGCCCGGTTTCTTTGACCGCGGCCTGCGCCGCTTCGCCGTCGGCAAAGCGCTCGGGCCGCCTAGAGTGCTGGTACGAAGGATGCACGATACTGGAGAACCAGCACATGGTCGCGATCGAGCGCGCTTCCTCGGCCGGATCGGCCGGCATCAGCTTTTTTTCCGGAAACCGCCTGGCGAGGTAAGTGAGTATCGCCGTGTTCTCGACAAGGACCTTGCCGTCAACGCTGAGCGACGGTACTTTTCCCCGCGGGTTGATCTTCAGATAGGCCTCGGTCTTCTGCTGCTGCTTGGCGAGCAGGATCGGCTTTGCCTCGTAAGGCGCGCCGGTTTCTTCGAGACCGATATGCGAGGCCAAGGAACAAGCGCCGGGACTGAAATAGAGCGTCAGCATCGGAATACCTCCTTGCTTGTCAAATTGAATTGCAGCAGCACGAGCGCGCACCTGCGGGCGCAGCACCCGCGCGGCCCATTCTCATTTTCTATGCGCTAACGAGCTATTATGTCAACCTCACATCGTTTGGAGGCAAGCCTGACTCCTTTTCTCCGCACAGCCAACAAATCGGCGACATACAACTCGGAGAACCGCATTAGCGGCCTTTCGACTTGATGGCGTTGTACTCCAAAGTAGGCTGCAGCCCCTCGCGTCCGCGTCCCGTATCCCGTATAAGGATACGTTGAATTGGTGCCAGTCTTTCGGACAATAGCTAGCTAGAGCAATATGACCCCGACGCACGCAGCACTTCTCCACCGCGGGCCTGAGACAGACAACCTTCTTAGCTCGTAATCTTGACGAACCGCTACGATCTCGCTATAGCTCCGCTGAATTACGCGTGAACATTACAACTGCCGCTCAAAAGAATTCGTGGACTCATGCAGCTGTTAAACGACAAAATACTAGGTACAAATGGAGCAGAGTACCGTCCCACAACCAGCGATTGATCGCGTCGGGCCTTGGTTGATTATATTGGCCGTCCTGGCCGGCATCCTCGCACTCACCTGGGATTTTCTCGTTTCCGTCCTAACTGTCCTGTTCGATCCAGTTTTTCTGAGTGGGTTTGCGCTTACGATGCTTCAAGCCGCCGTGGCCTCAACTGTCGGAGGAGGAATCGGGGTTGGCATCGCGGAACTCGCTTTAAAAAGCAAAAGATGCACACAAAGTACAATAAGATTCTTGCGACTTGGTATGTGGTTGCCTTTCTTCGTTGCTTGGGCAGCTCCGATATGGTGGATTCGCTGGGGTGAGGTCTTACAAGCGCCACTGTGGGCTGAGCGAATCCTGCGAGTCGTCATCGCAATCTCTCCCAATGTTATATTTGCCGGTTGTTACTATCACCTTTCTGCCCGATACATACTGCAGTTAAATCAGCGCTCGGCACTTTCAGTTATCGCAAGTTCGATTCTGCTGCAGGCAGTCCTTTTTTCGTTCCTCGCACAAGTCTTTCTTTACCGAGACGGCTGGCAGTGGTTTCCATACCCCGGTCACGCATGGATGGCTCGACCCGTTGCTACGATTCTGTTGGTGGGCGGCTTCTTATTACTTCTGCAGCGCATCACCGGCAATGATTTTGAGAAAACCGCCGAGATGACGAGCATTGCTACTGTGCGTCAACTTCGCGACTCAAATTGGATCACATTCTTGGCCGCTGGAATACTATGGTTCTTGTGTTTTGCCTTTTGGGATCGGTTTTATGTCTTTCTAAGAGATTTCTTTGCGATTGCTCCATTTGGCTGGTGATCAGAGCCAGCTACAGGCTTCTCACAACCGGTTCAATGATCGCTAATATGGAGTCGACGTTGTGGCATGATGTGGCAGTTTCTGCTCAAGAGATAACTGAAGGTCTTTTAGTGAGCGGGGTCCTTGCTTTCATTGCCGTGAGGGTGCTGCGTGCGGCGGCCGGCCTCAGGCTCCGTGTGTCTTGGCTCTTTGTGTTTGGTAATACTTTACCAATTGTGGTTGCGATTATGTTAATGCCATGGCTTGGAGTTAACCACTGGCTTAGAGCCGTGATAGTCGGCGCTGTTAGTTTTCTGCCATTCGCTCAAAGTCTATGGGGACTTCGCGACCAGGCAGTCGTTAGTCGCATCTTGTTGGCTTTAGACAATGCTTTACCCTACGCATTCGTGGGCATGCTTTTTGGTGAATTGTGGGCTGCGACCGCAGGCCTGGGATTCTTTCTCGTCGTTGCTCGGGCTTTGGGCAACAGAACTGAAGCACTTGCAACGTCGCTGATCACACTAGGACTAATGCTTTCTGTCTCTTTCACCCTAAGGTTCGTAATAAGAAGGCTTTGTCGTTCGGAGATAGAAAAGCTCGCGGCCGTAACGGAAATGCACTAACAGTCAGAGAAACGGGTCGTGGTTCGGGAAAACCTCTAAATCTTGGTTGACATCGGTCATCGCGCGCTCCTACTATTCGTGGAAAGTTTCCACGAAAGCGAGCCGCGCTCATGAAGATCCGCTCATTATTCTGTTTCACCGCCTTGTTGCTTCTTTACGCAATTCCCGACACGGCCCTCACCGCCTCCGCCACGCCGCAGAGAGTGGTGATCACTCCGGCGAGTTTCAGCGAGCGTGAGGGCGTGCTGGTCGTCGCGAATCATCAAGGCTTTTTTCGCAAATACAACTTGGACGCGCAGCTCGTGTTGATGCCCAACGCGCCCCTCGCCCTGTCGGCCTTGACGGCCGGGGACTCGCAGTTTTACTACGGCACCACCTCAGGCGCGAGCCTCGGCGCGGTTTTAAACGGTCTCGATGGCGTTTTCGTCGCTGCGTTCATCAACAGACTTGTCGGCGCCTTCGCCGTCGGCCGCGACATCAAAACGCCCGCCGATTTGAAAGGGAAGAAGATCGGCGTGGCGAGCCTCGGCGGCGGCAACTGGATGTTCACCATGCTGGCCTTCGAACATTGGGGCATCGACCCCAAACGCGACGCCATCACCTTTAGAATCATCGGCGATACCGGCGTGCGCGCCCAATCGATCGCCACCGGCGTCATCGACGGCTCGTTGTTGGGCTACACCCACGCCTCGATTCTCCGGCGCCAGGGCTATCCGATTCTCGCCGACGTGGCGGAGCTGAATATTCCCTTTCAAGACAGCGGGCTATTCACGCGCAAAAGTTTCCTCGCGCAGCACCCGGAGATCGTCGAAAGCGTGCTCCGCGCGCTGGTGGAAGCGATCGCGTTTATCCAGGAGCCCGATAATAAAACCGCGGTGCTGAAGAGTCTGGCGCAATGGCTGCGCCTGCCGAAGCCGGATGATGCCTTGCCGGGTTACGATTTCATGCGCAAAATGTACACGCGGCGGATTTATCCCAACCTAGAAGGCATCCGCAACAGCATCCGAGTGTTGACTCTTACCAATGAAAAATTCGGCCGCCTCAAAGCCGAGGAGTTGGTCGACGATCGCATCGTTAGAAAGCTGGAAAGAGAAGGACTGTTTTGATTACCGGCAATGCGCAAGTTTCTCAGCTCAGCCATCTCGCGCCTCGTGGACAATAACGGAAGACTACATTGACGAAGATTTTTATGTAGACCCCATATAGTATTGCTATAAGGGATGCCGCTCGGCTTATAATCGCAGCGCCGAAGTAACGGCAGGCAATCACGATAATACCAGGGAGGTCGCTATCATGTGCCATGCAAATCGAATGATCCTTTTTCTCGTCGCAGCCATTGTCACGATTACGATGTTCGCAGCGCAGGCACACGCGCAGGACAATCCTTATCGTATCGAAGAGGGCTGGGCCCAACTCCCCGAAGGCAGGAAGTGGGGCGCGACCATCGGGGTCGATATCGACCGCGATGGCAATATCTGGGCGTTCGAGCGATGCGGGGGAACGCTCGATCCGTCGGGCAAGGTCTTGAGGATGTTCGGCGAGGGGATGTTCAATCAGCCGCACGGTTTCCATATCGACCGGGACGGCAACATCTGGGCGACTGACGCGACCGGCAAAGACGGCAAGGGCCACCAGGTATTCAAGTTCAACCCGGAAGGAAAGGTGCTGATGACGCTCGGCAAGGCCGGGGTTGCCGGCGACGGGCCTGACACGTTCAATCGGCCGTGCGACGTCGTGACGGCGCCGAACGGCGACATTTTCGTCGCCGATGGGCATGGCGGGAACTCCAACGCGCGCATCGTGAAGTTCTCGAAAGACGGAAAGTTCATCAAAACGTGAAGCAGGAAAGGCTCGGGCCCCGGCGAGTTCGACACGCCGCACACCATCACCATCGATTCTCAAGGACGGATTTTCGTCGGCGACCGCGGCAACAATCGCGTGCAGATCTTCGACCAGGATGGCAAATTCCTCGCAGAGTGGAAGCAGTTCGGCCGGCCGAGCGGGGTCTACATCGACCGCAACGATATCCTTTACGTAGCCGATCATCAGTCGGACGCGAAGAATAACCCGGGCGTCAGGCCGGGCATTCGCATCGGCAGCGTCAAGGACGGCAAGGTCACCGTCTTTATCCCGGCCCTTGGCCCCGTGGAGAAGCCTACCAGCACGACCGAAGGCATCGTGGTAGACGCCGCGGGCAACCTCTACGCGGGCGAAACCGGCACGAGGAATTTGCGGAAGTACGTGAGAAAATAAAGCAGATGAAACCGCAAGAATAAATGGGGCCGGCTGAAATCCCTGCTTCTCGACCCCATGAGGAAAACTGTGCGACACGGACTTAGCCCATAAGAATCTCCGACAGCGTCCTGAGATCATCTAAGCGATCTAAACCTTCGATGTGAACCAACGCACGTTGCGCCGCGTCAGGGCTCAAAGCCCGCCGCGCGCATTCGGTAAACTTCTCTTTGAGTTCCTCTTCGGTCATGGGAAATTCGGGGCCGCCCTTGGCGTGCTGCGCCTCGCGTGAATAGCTCTGGCCATTTTTCAAACGGATCGTGACTCGGCAGGGGCGGCCTCCCAGATCGGTTTTTTTGAGATTGGTATCTAGATTCATCTGTACTCGTTCCGCCAGTTTCAGAACGTTTCCATCCCGCACGGCGCTGTCGGTAAAAATATCCAATCCGATTTTGCCGTCGATGATCGCCCGCGCGACTAGATAAGGCATGCAGAACTTTCCCTGGATGCCGGTTTGGGGAACGCGGAAGACGATTCTATCGAAGGTGTGCTTGACGACGTCGACATCGACGGCTTCGATCATCTCCGGGATCAGGCCATGCTTCGCCCTGAACTCAAGCACAGCGTCGATGACTTGATGGGTGAGGCCACCGCAAGGATAGGGCTTGATTCGCAGGCCGTCGCGCAAGAGTGCAAAGGACCGGCCAAGCTCTTCGATCGGTTGCTCGCGAATCGGCGCGCCCTGATGGAATACTTGGTAAAAACCAAATCCTGATTCAATCGCTTTGGGATTCGCCGTGTAATCGCCTTGCGCGAGTTTGGCGGCCAAGACGCCGTTACGCGCGCCGAGGCCGACGTGCAATGGTTTGGTCATCGTGCCGAAATTAGCGACGATCCCGCTGGCCATTGACGCCGCCATGCCGAGCGCCATCTTAACTTGCGACGCGCTGAGACCGAGCAGTTTTCCGCACGCGGCGGCAGCGCCAAAAGAACCCAAGGTGCTCGGCGCGTGCCAACCGTCATGGGCGGTGTCGCGCAGTGAATGAGCCAACTTCCCGGTGACCTCATAACCGGCGACATAGGCTTCGATCAGTTGACGGCCACTGGCGCCGAGAGACTCTCCCAAAGCGAAGATCGCGGGAATGATCGGAGCGGTGGGCTGGCCCATAAGAGTGAAGCTGTGGTCGAAATCGAGCGCATGCGCCGCAGTGCCGTTGGCGAACGCGGCCTGCAACGCGGAAGTCTTGAATCCTTGACCGATTACGGTGGCGTCCTCTCTGGCATTTTCCTGGCGCGCAATCTGGGCGCAAATTTTTGCGTCCTCTTCCTTGCTGCCGGCAAGCGCTACGCCAAGGCAGTCGCGCACGGCAATCTTCGCCGTTTGCACGGCGGCAGTCGGGATGGTCGTGTATTTCAACTCCGTTACAAACTCGGCGATTTTTGCGGTTACGTCCATAACTCCTC
>VBKE01000154.1 GCA_005879605.1 Deltaproteobacteria bacterium | reverse complement strand
GGCCGAGGAGCGGATCAAGGATGCTTACGAGAGGATGTACCAGATATATCAGCAATGGGGCCAACCCGGCGAACGGTTTGATGTGCACTTTGAGGAGTTGAAGCAAGAGCGGCTCATAATCGGCAGCCCCGTTGAGGTGGCGGAACAAGTGATGGCGTACCATAGGGAGTTTGGTTCTGAGTTCATGTGGTTTACCGTGTACTGGCCGGGGATGGAGCCGCAGTGGGCGTTGGAAACGATCCAGGCATTTGGAGAACAGGTGATCCCCGAGATCAAGCGGGCGACGCCGTTTTGTCCGGTGCCGTAGGACGAGCCACTGACAAAGGATCGAGGGTAAAAAGTAATCCCTACGACCTTTGCAGCAGTTTCGACGGGTTGCCAGCTGAACGGAGAAGGGCGTATAACAAACCGCTTCAGACCGATCGCTAAGAGCGACGCCTGAGCTTTGCGTTGAGCCTGTAGAAAAAGTCCCGGACGCAACCGAGTAGAATTTAAACGCGATATGAGCGACGATCTTCCAATTTCCGACTTCGCCGACCAGCTTCACGACGATTTCCTCGTGAAGCGGCTCACAGACAGCGACAACACAGGATTTTCGAACGACTTAGAAAAAGGAGCGAGCGTGGACGAGGTGGCGAAAACCGCCTCTAGGAGGGTTTTTCTACAGCCTCGTTAGGCGGCGCCGGCGGTCATGCTGGCTGCGCGTTGTTGCCGGAGTATATATCGTGTCATTCGATAAACAGCCCTTTCTCCTTGGAGAGCTCCTCGAGCTACGCCCACTGCGTGCGGACGACTTCGACGCGCTGTTCCGGGTCGCGGCGGATCCCCTCATCTGGGAGCAGCATCCAGAACGAAATCGGTATCAGGAGGCCACGTTCCGCGCGTTCTTCGAGGAGGCCCTCGCTTCCGGTGGGGCGCTTGTGGCGCTGGATCGGGCCAACGGCCGCATCATCGGATCGTCACGCTACCACGGCTATGACGCGGAGCGCAGCGTCATTGAGATCGGCTGGTCCTTCCTTGCCCGCGCCTATTGGGGCGGTCGATACAATGGCGAGATGAAGCGGCTCATGGTGGAGCATGCTTTCAGGTCGGTGAAGCGTGTAATCTTCATCATCGGTCCAGACAATCGCCGTTCCCAGCGGGCAGTGGAGAAGATTGGTGGCGTGCGTGCTGGCACGACGATTGATCCGCACGGGCGGGAGCGGGTGGTGTACGAGCTCACACCGGCGCTTTATGCGCGAGGGCAAGGATCCGGCGCCGCCTAATCAGCTTAAGCGCAATCCGTTAGATCGCACGCAAAATAGTGGGAGGTAGGCTTTATGAAAGCCGCATTTGTTGTATTTGACCGGATGACGTCTCTGGACTTCATCGGGTTCTACGACCCCGTAACGCGCCTGAAGTCGATGAAGATCATGGATGATTTCGAATGGCGTATATGCGCAACCACTCAACACGTCGTGGATGATCGGGGTCTTCGCATTGAAGCGGATGCCATAGCGGAGCCCCTCAGTTCCTACGACATGCTCTTTGTGCCCGGGGGATTCGGCACCAGGAGCCTCCAACACGACAGGAGTTTTGTCGACTGGTTGAGAACCGCTAGTTCCGCGAGACTTAAGGTATCAGTATGCACTGGCGCTCTCCTTCTCGGAGCCGTAGGCTTTCTTCGGGGCAAGCGCGCGACAACACATCCGAGTGCGCTCAAGGAACTGGAACAATACTGTCGAGCGGTTGTCCCCGACCGGGTGGTCGATGAGGGGGACATAATTACCGCGGGTGGCGTTTCATCCGCTATCGACGCGGGCCTGCACCTAGTACAGAGATTGGCTGGTCCGGATGCGCGCGTTCGAATTGCTACCCAGATGGATTATCCATATAAATGGAACGCGTAGCTCCCGCGCGATCTAACAACGCGTTCGAAAACGGACGCTCTCAAGCGTCGCTTCGCTCGCTTGTTCGCGCCGTTCAAGGCGAACGTTAGAGCCGACATGAACAGCATGCGCTTCCGAGCCAAGTACGTCTCCGCATCGGAGAATGGTGATTACTACCAGGTCACGTTCGAAAATACCGATCCAGCTGGCGATGCGGCCGACATGGATGGCCCCGACAGCCCTTATTTACTGATTCAGCGTCAATTCGAAGACCCAGATGGTGGGCGATGCTATGTTGAAACCCATGACGAAGGATACATCGGGCATTTTCGCTTACGTTCGATTGAGTTCAGTCCCTCTCGTCTCCTTCTTGAGATTGCGAGAGATCGGAACAACAGAATCGAAGTGATCTTTGACATAGGGCAGTCCGAATTCGAGGAAGTGGAGCGCGTGATTGACATCATTTCCGGAAGGTCGAGTCCTGATGATGGGCACGCGCTCTAACTGCCACGAGCGCCCTGCTGCATCAACCTTGCGTCGCTGGCGTCCCGGTTCACCAAGACGTTAACTCTTAACCCTCGGATCGAACTAAATTCTCCTTCAATTAAATCGATGCTGATGAACGCGTTCTCACCGGGTGTACTTCCAGCTAATGCATTCCTTTCAGCACGTTGTATTTCTCAGGCTAGTAGTGTCGAGGAATATTTTTTGCGAACTGTCTACCGACGGTTCGTTAAAACGGTCCGGCCCAATTCGCTCCCGCAGGAACAAACGCGCGGCTTAGTTTACCAGTGGCGCTGATATATATTGTTATACTGATTCTGATATTCGCCCAAGCCCAAGCCGTTTCTGTTCTGATAACGATCTAGGTAACGGTTAGGAGTTCCCGTCGCTTCTTTCCCGGTATAGGGATTCCCGTTTCCCGGATAAGACCAGTTGTTGTACGGATTTCCGTCTGGGTTACTCCGATAGTACCCCTGTACTTCAGTTCCATTCTTACGCACGTAGGGATCAACCCATACCTGCGCGTGTGCCACAGATACGATCGCCAAGAGTAAGAAGCTAACAACCAAGACAGCGATCCTTTCCATTATTTTCTTCATAAGCGCGTCTCCTATATGACCAGTTGTTGCAACGGTTGCGGTCCGGGCTGCTCCTCTAATGCCCGCCTGCGCGCCATAGCCACCGAGCGACATGTAAGGACAAGAGCGACAGTTGGCAAGAGTGTTTTTTCATAAGAGCCTCATTTGACGTAACGAGAGTCACTGTCTATTGGTCTGTACTGGTGGACTGTCGGCTTGTAGCGTTCGTACCAAATGTTCGTTGTATTCGCGTCGCATGAGGACAAGGATCGATTCCCGGACTTGTTTTTCATTGGCTTGTTGTTCCGCTCTGCATTCCAAAGGTGCTTTGATGCCGCACATCGCGGCGACTCGGATTAGCAGTTCGAGCATCGTTGTTTCCCTTCGGGCATGACATAGAGCAACGCGAATGCCATCCGCCCGAAACTAATCAGATAAGGAGTTTACGTCCCGACGCCCACTCTGAGCCGCTGACACGCTCCGGCACCGTTGCCGGTAATTGTTATTGGTACGGAGACCCCGGCACTCGCTTTGCCGCGAACTTCCGGTGACGGGATAATTTGGTGTATCTTTGTGCGAGGAGGATACGTCAATGAAAAAGGGCATTTGTATTATTGTCTTGGGTTTGCTCTTCAACCTCCCTGTCGGATTCGCGTACTCCCAGGAGCATGAAATGGAGAAGGCTCCAAGAGGACGCGAGGGTAGACCACCTATGCCTATGCCGGGAGGCCCAATGGGAGAAATGATGGGACATAGAGGGATGGGAATGATGCTGCAGTTAATTAGAGACAACCCCAAAGCCGCTGGTGTGATGATGCAGATGCACGGGGAGATGATGCGGATTCGAGGCGAAGAAATGAGCAAGATGGGAGACGTGCTGAGGCGATACGGCGAGCGCCTGGAAAAAGAGAGTAGCAAGTAGGGTGATCAACAGCTTACAGCTGTACCAGCGCAGTAATTAAGAGACTTCGTTGGCAGTTGTCCCGCCGCGCGATTCTTGTAAATCAGGCGGGTAGAAATCGGCATGAAAAAGATGAACGCACAGGCGTTGTGATGTTCTGCCCAAATCGGCGACATAATCTACGGCTCGCCAGGTCGCGGCTGAATCGTCGATGGCGATTAGAATATTTTCATGCTCAACTGCGGAAGGCATTATGCAGCTTTCTTTGAAGCCTCGGCTTTTAGCTGTTGCTCGAGGATGGCCATGACGGCGGCCTCCTCGGGAGCGAGGTCGCTGAGCGATCCAGCCATTTCACGCTTTGCTCGCTGCCCCAAGGTATTCACTAATGTTCCGTCGAGATACGAGTTAACCACTGCAGGATGGACGTAACATTTGCGGCATACGGCGCGCGTGTTGCCGAGTCTCTTTGCGACCGTTTCGATCGCTTTTACGATGTTGCGTTTAGCTTGCGCCTTGGAATTGAACCGCCTTACCTCCCGGAACGCCCGTGCGGCAAGCACCGTCCCGGCCCAGGTTCGGAAATCCTTCGCCGTAAACTCACCTCCGGTTACCTCGCGGAGATACGCGTTTACATCGCTCGAGTCGATGCTCCGGCGTTGGCCTTCCTCATCGACGTACTGAAACAGTTCCTGGCCCGGAAGCTCTTGGCAGCGCTTCACGATTTTTGCTAGCCGGCGATTGTGGATGTCGAGCTCGAAATCGACGCCGCTCTTGCCGCGGAATTCGAAACGGATTCTGGTTCCCCGGACTTTAACGTGTTTATCGCGCATGGTCGTGAGACCAAATGACTTGTTCTCTCGCGCATATGCCTCGTTGCCCACTCGAATCAGGGTGGTTTCCAGGAGCTTAACCACTGTGGCAATCACCTTTGTCCGCGGCAGCCCAGGTTGCATCAAGTCGTCTTCGACAGTCTCTCGAAGGCTGGGTAAGATTCGGCCGAAGGCCATCATGCGATCGTACTTTGTCTGATCTCGCACTTCGCGCCAGCGGGGATGATAGCGGTACTGTTTGCGTCCCCTCGCATCTCGGCCGGTCGCCTGCAGGTGACCATCAAGCGATCGACTGATCCATACATCCACCCATGCTGGCGGGATCGCCAGAGACTGGATCCGGCGTAGGACTTCAGCGCTCCGCAAACGCTTTCCGCGAGGGGCAATGTATTTAAAACCAGTACCGAAGCGTCGGCGAGTTATCCCCGGCGAGGAATCGGTAACGTAACGAAGGCCTGACGCCTTTGCCGATTTGATCGGGTCTAGATCAATTGAGCGCGCCACGGAGGTTATGAATTTGCCGCGTTTATTGCTCATTGAATCCGCTATTTTTGCTGAGCAAGAATTAGACCATGGCACCCCCAGCCTTATTTGTTTGCTATAAGGTAGTCGAGTGTGTCTGCTTATCGACTAGTTTTGATAGTTTGTGTCGTGAAAGAAAGACAGTCGTTGTGCAAGAAAGCAAACCGCGCTTTGTGACAAGGACCGCTTAGGCGAGAGGCTTTGGGATGAGGCTGGACCGTAGCGAGTAGAGCGCAACCACAGAGAAGAAACTAGGCGCCGACTTGCTCGCCTACTAGAACTCTTATCGATGTAGAAGGGTTGCTTACTTTGTTCAGGGGAATTCAGCCTACCCCTTGATTGTGCCTACTGGCGCAATATGATCGTTTTGTACGAAGAAAGCCGCGTCCGTTTTGCCGACACAAAGAATCAACACAGGAGGTCGAACTGTGGATCAGCCATGTAATTGAATTGAATGTACAGGTGTTGGAATTAACTCTAGGTCTTGGGAGGTCTCATGAGTGTTATCGGCTACATACTATTCGGATTGGTCGTTGGTGTTGTTGGCAAGTTAATCATGCCGGGTCGCGACCCAGGCGGCTTCATCATTACTATTCTGTTGGGGATTGCCGGCGCCCTTGTCGGCGGATTTCTTGGGCGATCGCTAGGGATGTACGGCGAGGGTGAGCCTGCAGGATTCGTAATGGCCGTAATCGGATCTATTATCCTGCTCGCGATTTATCGGATGGTTGCTGGCAGACGCGCTTAATATTGAGACACCAGCCCCTCGTAGAGCTTTCGAAACATGCTTTTCTCGGCGTCCTGACGCCATCGTACATTATGTCGCTGAAAAGAGGCTTCACATGTCCGTCGATCTTCCCTTGCCGTATTTTGATTTTTGAATACATCGAAAAGTTTCCGGCAACCACGTCGAAATTGCCGTACGCGCGCAAGCGGTCGTTCATCCTACGCATGTCGGTGTTTTCGATGCTCAATGTCAAATCCAAGTCCGGCCCCTTTTGGTTATTGAGGGATCCCAAAGTGAAACCGTTTCACTTTAGCAATTTATTTCTTTCGGATTTCAATAAGCCGCTGAGTTGTGTGAGGTCGGAAAGCTCTTTTATAAATTCAGCACGCTTGGGTCTTCTGGATCCATCGCTCCAATCTCCCGAGCAAATTCATTCATGCATTTAGTTAGTACCTCGACGGATCCAGTTGTCGGACATAGTGCGCTTCTCCAGTCGTTCAATCATCGCAGCAAAACAGCTCAATCTGACGGGCCTGAGCAATTAGCACGAAGCGCTGGCGTCCGGAACACGGATCGAATACGAGAAGGAAGTCACTCACTCTTTGGGGAAAACTTCTAGGCGGCATCGGGCATAAGGGAGCCTAAATCTCGATTGAGCTGGCGGGTAGATTTGATATATACCAACGTGGTAAAAGACGGCCCGGGCGAACTGGGTCGAAACGTTCCGAAAATCGGCCTGAGACGTTTAAAATGTATGGTCCTGAACCGTGGCCCATTTAAAAACAGCTGACGGTTAAACGCCTATGTCTTTTATTCAACGGTCGGAAAGAGCGCCACATATGCCGATGATGAATGCCGCGCAGTGGCTATTTCTCTTGACCGGTCTGACCCTCGCCTACCTCGTGTTACCGCCGTT
>VBKE01000153.1:6722-12796 GCA_005879605.1 Deltaproteobacteria bacterium | reverse complement strand
TACCGGCAGCGTGAGACATGGGCCGGAAGGCATTCAGTTAAATTTCCCTTGACACCCATCCTGAATTTGCCCTACGTTAAGGCCGGTTTTTGGCTTACAACGTAGGCTGGGTCGCTGAGACTTCCCATCGACCCAGGTATTCAAAGGAGGCGTGATGAATCAGCTCACACGGCGGCAGTTCATCGGGAGCGCCACAGCCGGACTAGCGGGGATACTTGCCTTCCGCGTCCCGCCCGCCATCGCCCAGAAGCGCGAAGTGACCATGCTTGGCTGGAGCCACTTCGTGCCGGAGTCGGACGCCAAGCTCAAGCAGCTCTTGGAGAAGTTCTCCCGGGAGGCGAACGTCGGGGCCCGCTCTGACCATGTTCCCAACGTACAGCTCGCCACCAAGCAGGCCGCCGAGGTCCAGACCAAAGCCGGCCACGACCTCATGATGTTCTACAACGAGCAGACCTGGCGCTACCGCGACCACCTGGTGGACCTGGACGACGTCGTGGGAGAGCTCAACAAGAAGTACGGCACCGACATCTACCCGTTCTGCAAGGAAGCGTTTTTCATCAACGGCCACTGGAAGGCGCTCGAGTCCATCTGGCCGGCTATCCCTGGCAACTACCTCCAGTCCAAGTTCCGCCAAGTGGGCGAGGGCCCGCCGGACACGTGGGCCGACGTGCTGCGCGCCGGTAAGAAGCTAAAGAAGATCGGCCACCCCGTGGGCATCCAGATCAGCCACTGTATCGACGCCCACACCACCTTTTGGTCCATCGCCTGGTGCTTCGGCGCCAAAGTACTCGAGGCGGACGGCAAGACCATCGCCATCAACTCGCCAAAGATGGCTGAGGTCATCGAGTACTACAAGGAGCTGTATTCGGACGCGATGGAGCCGGAGGTGCTCTCCTGGGACGATGCGGGCAACAACCGCTGCCTCAACGCCGGGAGGTGCGCCTGGATCCACAACCCCGTGAGCCCCTACGCGGTGGCCATCGACAAGAAACTCCCGATCGCCGACGACATCAACCACCACTCGACGCCAGCGGGCCCGGCCGGCCGCTTCTTCGCTCCCAATGCCCGTGGCTATGGCATCTGGAAGTTCTCGAAGAATGTCGAGCTCGCGAAGGACCTCCTCCGCTTCCTCTTCCGCGAGGATAATCTGCGCGAGTGGATTCAGGCCGGGAACGGCTTCAATCACCCCATGTGGCGCTACTGGGAAAAGCACCCGGTTTGGAACACGGATCCGAAGCTCAGGCTGCTGCCGGCCGAGGGGGTCTTCGGCCGGATGCGCGGCTGGCCGGCGTCGCCGAGCGATGTCATCGGAGTGATAGACGACCTCTATATTCTGCCCGACATGGTCGCGAAGGCGATCGGAGGAATGTCAACGAAGGACGCCATGGCGTGGGGGACGGACCAAGTAAAGCGGATTCTAGCGACCACGCGCTGATAGGACCACGATGAGCCTCGCGTCGAACCCAACACCGAAGTCGAGGGAGGGCAGCCTACTGCTCCCGGCGGTCCGGCTTACTGTCTGGCGAGAGCTTGGCCAGGTGCTCCAGCGGGAACACGTGATGGGCTACCTGCTCGTGCTGCCGGCCGTTCTGCTGCTCGTGGGTCTCGTCGCTTACCCGTTCGTCATCGCGCTCTGGCTGAGTCTGACCGACGCGTACGTCGGGCGGGGCGGCGACTTCATCGGGCTGCGAAATTTCCTCACGCTGTTCATGGAAGACGATATCTTCCGCCAGACGCTTCGCAACTCGATCCTGTTCACCACCAGCGCGGTGGCCATCAAGACCGTGCTTGGGCTCTCCCTTGCGCTCCTGCTGGCGCAGAACCTTCGTCTGAAGCGGCTCATCCGCGGCGCGGTGCTCTTGCCCTGGGTGATCCCGACGGCGCTCTCCACGCTGGGCTGGTTGTGGATGTTCGACTCGCTCTACAGCGTGATCAACTGGACCCTGCTCCGTCTGGGGGTGATTGACAAAGGTCTCCAATGGCTCGGCACCCCCCACCTCGCGATGATCGCCGTGATCACGGTCAACGTCTGGCGCGGGCTACCATTCTACGCCATCACGCTCCTCGCCGGGCTCATGTCGATCAACCCCGAGCTCTACGAGGCCGCCGAGTCCGATGGTGCCGACGCCTGGGCCCGTTTTCGCTACATCACGCTGCCGTTGCTACGGCCAGTCTTGGCGGTGGTAATCCTCTTCTCCACCATTCTCACCTTCGCCGACTTCAACATCGTCTACGTGCTCACTCGAGGTGGCCCCGTGAACTCCACGCATCTGTTCGCAACGTTCGCCTACCAGGCCGGGCTACAGGCGGGAAAAATCGGCGAAGGATCAGCCATCGCACTGTTCATGTTTCCGGTGCTCGCGGTGATCGTCTACTTGCAGCTCCACTACGCGCGGAGGGAGATCTGATGGCCATCCGCCGCTATCCCCGCCTCCGCCCGATCTTAGACCACGCCGCCCTCCTCCCACTCATATTCTTTGCGCTGTTCCCCTTCTACTTCATGCTGCTCACCTCGCTGAAGCGGGATGCGGAGTTGTACGATCTCACGGCGATCCCCTTCCTGATCCGCCAGGGCATCGTCACCGAGCACTACAGCTTCCTCCTGAGAGAGACGCTGTTCGGCCGCTGGCTTTGGAACAGCCTGCTGGTGAGCATCGTCGCTACCGCGACAGCGGTCGTCATCGGGACGATCGCGGCCTATGCGCTGGCGCGCCTGCGCTTCCGCGGCGCTGAGAGCTTCGGCCTCGCGGTCTTCATCACCTACCTGGTGCCGCCGAGCCTCCTGTTCCTGCCGCTCTCCCAGGTGGTCAACGCGCTCGGGCTCACCGACTCCATCGCGGCCCTGATGGTGACGTACCCGACCTTCCTCGTGCCGTTCTGCACCTGGCTTCTCATGGGATACTTCCGCACGATCCCCAAGGAGATCGAGGAGTGCGCGCTGATGGACGGCTGCAACCGCTTCCAGGCGCTCCTCCGCATCGTGATCCCAGTGGCGGCGCCGGGGATCATCTGCGCGATTCTCTTTGCCTTCACTCTCTCGTGGAACGAGTTCATCTATGCGCTTACCTTCACCTCCGCCGCCGACCAGAAGACGATCACGGTGGGCGTGACGAACGATCTGATCCGGGGCGACATCTACTACTGGGGGTCGCTGATGGCCGGGGCTGTAATGGGATCGGTCCCCATCGTGATCATCTACGTGCTGTTCCTCGACTACTACGTCTCCGGCCTCACTACCGGCGCGGTGAAATAACTCCAACTGAGGAACCGAAATCCATGAAACTCGTGCGCTTCAGTGTCAACGGCGCGCGTCGCGCCTCGGCACTGTGGAGGGGGCGAGCAGCAGATAGGTCAGCCAGGTGGCGCGTCCAGGGGGCGCGGGCCGGAGAACATTGCGGCCGTTCGATCTTACAGTGTCAGACGATCGCTTCCTCGGTCTGGTTGTCGAAGAAGCGGAGCCGCTCCGGGACGTAGGTCAGGCGGATCTTCTCGTGGAGCCGGGCGCGCACCGTGGGGTCCACGCGCGCGACGATGGTCTGGCTCCCCACCCGAGTGTCCAGCAGGATCTCCGATCCCAAGGGCTCCACCACGTCCACGACGGCGTCGAAGGAGAGGTCTTCGGCGTCGCTGCCCCTCGCCTCCCGGAGATCCTCCGGACGAATCCCGAGCGTGATGCTCTGCTCCTTGTAAGAGGCCAGCCGCGCCGCGCGCTCGAGCGGCACCTTCACACGGAGCCCCGTGGTCACCGCATAGAGCCTGCCGGCGGCTTCCGTGATCGTCGTGTCCATAAAGTTCATCGCGGGGGAGCCCATGAAGCCGGCCACGAACTTGTTCCGCGGCCTCGAGTAGACCTCCAACGGCTCGCCCACTTGCTGGACCGACCCATCTTTCATGATCACCACCCGGTCGCCGAGTGTCATCGCCTCCACCTGGTCGTGGGTGACATAGATGGCCGTAGTCTCCAGCCGTTCGTGCAGGCGCTTCAACTCGACGCGCATCTGAACGCGCAGCTTGGCGTCGAGGTTCGAGAGGGGCTCGTCGAAGAGGAAGACCTGGGGGTGTCGGACGATGGCGCGTCCCACCGCCACCCGCTGGCGCTGGCCGCCCGAGAGCTGCCGCGGCTTGCGCTTCAGGAGATCCGGGATGCCGAGGAGGGTCGCCGCCTCGCTCACCCGCTTTTCGATATCAGCCTTGGGGAACTTCCGCATCTTAAGCCCGAAGGCCATATTGTCGTAGACGGTCATGTGCGGGTAGAGAGCGTAGTTCTGGAAGACCATGGCCATGTCGCGGTCCTTCGGCGGGAGGTTGTTGACGAGCTGGTCGCCGAGGTAGATCTCGCCCGAGGTGATATCCTCCAGTCCGGCCACCATCCGGAGCGTCGTGGACTTGCCGCACCCCGATGGTCCGACAAGAACGATGAACTCCTTGTCGCGGATCAGGAGGTTCACATCCTTCACAGCGTGCACCTCGTCGAACTTCCTGTTCAGATCCTTGAGCATCACCTGTGCCATCGCGTCGTCTCCTCTATCCTGCTAGCCCCCCTAAACTTTCTATCAAGGAATCCCATTCGGCTCACCGTTTTGAGGCAAAAACTATCCGAAAATGTGGGAAATCTCCTGTCCTCTCTGTACTTACCCGCCGAGCCGCTTCAGCGCCTCCTGGCGATACGAATCTTCAATAAACGTGGTCGCCGGGTAAGGCTTGGCCAACCCTTTATTCTCCACCTGGAGGTTGATCACCGTCTCGATGCCTTTGATGCTGGGAGCGGCATCATCGCGGATAGGACGGATCTGCTCCACTATTTCTCTGTAGGCCATTTCTCCGTACTTCCGTCCGATCTTGAAGTGTTTCACCATGGCCTGAATGGAAGCTTCCTTATTCTTTGGATCGTTGATGAACCGCATCGCCTTGATCATCGCCATGAGAAACCGGATGGTTTGATCCTTGTGGCTCTCCATCCACTTCGTATGCCCCCCGATAACGGTGAACTGATAGTCGGGAAGATACGTGGAGATGTTGGCCAACACATTCAAGCCGTCCTCTTTCGCCTCGTAGGACGTCGGGATTGTGACCATTGCGGCGGCAACCGCGCCTTTTTTGACCGCGGCATAGCGCGCCGGCGTTCCGCCTACGGTCAAAATATCGTAATCGTCGGGATACTTGAGCCCATGGGCGAGCAGGATTTTCTGCAACAGCACCGTGGACCCGGATTCTAGGTTGATCACGCCCATGGTGGTCCCTTTGAGGTCCTCTACCTTTTTATATTTCGGGCCGGTGATGAGGTCGTAGAGCGCCTTGGTGAAATTCCCCGCGACGATCTTCATAGGCGCTCGTTTGGTAATGGCAGTGATCAGCCCCTCCGTGTTCGCGGGAAACATCAGGTCGGTCGAGTTGGCGGACAGCGCCTGGACTGCCTTGGCAATCGAATCGGTCTGAAATTCGCGGACCTCGAGGTTTTGCTCTTTGAAATAGCCTTGCTCCCACGCCACCCATCTGGGCCAGTGGTCCCCTCCTGTGGAGAGAACCCCAAGCTTGATCTCGTCCGCCGCCCGGACCTCGGGCATGCCCGCAGTTAGCATCGTAATCACGGTGATCAAACCAATCAATATCTTGTTGGAGACTGTTTTGTTGTCCATGATCTCTCCTCCTATCGCGATTAGAATATCGAGCACGAGCACGGCATTGTCCGATCACGAGCACGAATATTCGGTCGGCAAGGCTATGCCCTTATACTCTCTGCTCATACCAGGGAGCAATCTTTCGCTCCACGTACTTCAGGACTTCAAACGTTACATACCCGCCGATGCCGAGCAGAACCACGCCGACGAGCGCCTCTGCCGTTCGAAACGCTTCAGAGGCCGCCGTGATGAGATAGCCAATCCCCGCGCGTGAGCCGAAAAATTCGCTGACGATAGCGCCGATGATCGCCCGCCCCACGCTTAACCGCAGACCGGTCATCACCAGGGGTAGCGCGCCGGGCACGGTCACCTTGAAAAAAATCTGCCTGCGGGTTCCGCCGAAAGCCCGCACCGCCTCGACCAAGCGACCGTCGACGGTGGTCATTCCCGTAGACG
>VBKE01000153.1:0-6694 GCA_005879605.1 Deltaproteobacteria bacterium | reverse complement strand
GATTTTCGAGGCGATCCCGACCCCAAGCGCAGTAATGAAGAGCGGCGCTAACAGAATGATCGGCGCGTTATACGAGATCGTCACCCAAGGGATGAGGATGACCCTGGCGGTCCGGCTGAGCGCCATCAGCACGCCGAGCCCGATCCCGCTAGCCACGCCGACCAGATAACCCAGAATAAATTCCACGAAGGTCGCATAGACATGGCGCGCAAGCACGCCCCGGGAGAGAAGACTGATGAAGGCTTCGACAATTCCCCAAGGCCCGACGAGAACCAAGGGGTTATGGATCATGAGAGAATCGACCATTTCCCAGAGGATCACTCCGAGGATAACCGAGATGGCCGCGTCGAACTTCTTTTCATGCGAGCGATAAATCTTCCCGATTGCGCTCACGGCTATTCCACTTCCATGCGGTAGACCTGCCGCTGCAACTGATAGGTGTACCAGGGAGAGAGCCAGCTCTGAATTTTCTCCAACGCCAGGAACGACAGAATGCCAAAAACGACCAGGACCACGATGCCGACAAACACCGGCCCGGGCAGGAAGCGCTGCGAGTAAAAATAGACCATGAACCCAAGGCCTGCTTCGGAGCCGAACAATTCCGCCACGGCCACGCTGATGACCGCGCGACCGACGGCGAGCCTCAGCCCTACGATAATTGCCGGCGTGGCATCCGGGATCATCACTTTGAAAAACACTTGCAGCGGCGATCCTCCAAAGGCCCTGACGACGTTGATCAGGTTCTCTCTGACCGACTTGATGCCCGTGTAGGTGTTCAAGAGTATGGGAAAGACGGCCCCTAGGAAAACCACCAACGAGTTCGGGAAGATCCCCAACCCAAACCACACCATGATGATCGGCGCCAGGGCGACGGTGGGTGTAGCGTAGATGCAAGACACCCAGGGGTCCAGGTAATAATTTATTTTTTTGTGTACGGCCATGAGAAACCCGATCGGGATTCCGACGACGATGGCCAAGGAAAATCCATAGACAAACTCCAAGAAGCTGAAATAGCAGTGCCGCAAAAGCTCTCCGCTTCGGTAAAGTTCACCGAACGTTTGGATTACCTGCCAAGGGGAAGCGAAGAAATGATTGATCGCATAGGCTTTAAAGTAGTAAGTCCGGGCCAGCCCCTCGTAACCAAGCTGCCAGATGGCGATTCCAATAATCACCGAGCAGGCGGCGATCATCCGGGACGAGCGCAACCATGCTGGAAGGAGCGGAGCTTTTTTGGCCACGGATTTCACAAGACCCCTTCCTCGCGCTCCCGCCCCATTGATTTGAGCACCTCCTCCTGAATGATGTCCCAGACGTGATCGGCAAGATCGAGGAACTCTTTGCTTCTCTTAACACTCAGCGAACGCGGTCGAGGGATATCCACTTTGACAATCTCTCGGATCCTGGCGGGACGCGCCGAAAAGACCACCACCCGATCGGATAGATAAATGGCTTCCTCGATCTGGTGGGTGACGAAGATGACAGTCTTCTTCGTATGGTTCCACATCTTTAAAAGTTCGGCTTGCATGATCTCCCGCGTCTGTGCGTCCAATGAGGCGAAAGGCTCATCCATGAGCAGCACCTGCGGATCGACGATCAGCGCACGCGCGAGGTTGACGCGCTGCTGCATTCCTCCGGAAAGCTCGTGGGGATAGTGATGCTCGAATCCGGCAAGCCCGACAAGCGCGATATACCGCTCCGCCTTTTTCCTTGCCGCCGAGTTATCGACGCCCTGAAGCTCAAGGCCCAGAATGACGTTATCCATCACCGTCCGCCACGGCAGGAGAGAAGATTCCTGGAAAACAAAACCCTTATCGGGGCCGGGCTTGATGACGGTCTTGCCGTCGAGCAGGATCTCGCCGTCATCGTGGGGAATGAGCCCGTCGAGAATCCGCAAAAAGGTCGTTTTGCCGCAGCCGCTCGGTCCCACCAGCGAAATGAACTCCGACGGATGGACTGCGAAGGAAATGCCTTCGAAAACCTGGATCGATTCTTCGGACCTTTGGCTGCGAAAACTCTTACGCAGATTTTGCACGACGAGTTTCGATGCGCGAGTTTCCACGACATGTCTTTCGCGATTGTTTGTGTCTGTGAAGCCTCTAAGTCGTCATCCGCGTTAACACCTCAGCGCAAACGATCTGCTGAGATTAGATCTCGGGAGGCAACCTTTAGGCCGAACGCTGTAGTATAAAAGCCAACCAGTTTCTCCACGTTCTCGGTGAGAATAGCAAGATGTCGAATGCGTGCCATTGTTTCGCCTCATTTGCTAGGCGCATCCTACGAATCTCCAACTTATCTGACAAGAGGTCTATTTCGATTGAGGCAAAGCATTGGTATCAGCCCGCAATCTCGACAATCTCTTTCTGAATCGCAAGCGGCGACAATCGAGAATTCAAGGGCGCGAGCCGTGATATCCAGCCACGGGCGGTCAACTCGTCTGATTCCAATGCTGTTTCATGCTCTTGGTTAATTTTATCGCCTTTGATACTTTGCGAACGAAAAAGGCGATTGGAGGTGCCGGATGAAAAAGATTTTTGTCGCAGTGGTCACGATGTTGTTTTTTCTCTGCGGCTCCCTTCGCGCCGCTGATAAGATCAGGATCGGGGTTCCACAACAGGTCGTCCACTGGATGGTTTTTCCGTTGGCGCAAAAGAAAGGCTTTTTTAAAGAGGAGGGGTTCGACGCGGAGATCGTTCGCATCACGGGGCCTTCCGGGAGGTCGGCTTTGGTAAGCGGTGAGATCGACTATTACACGACCATTGCCTTCATCATCCAATCCGTGATCTTGGGGCTACCGGTCAAGGTCGTGGCCGCTTATGTGACCTGCCCTCCGTTTGTGTTAATGTCGCGGCCCGAATTCAAATCGGCCCAAGACTTAAAGGGTAAGACCGTGGGAGTCGGCGCGCCACCTGGCAGTTCGCCGGACGTCATCGCGAAGTTGTCCCTGAGACATTTTGGTTTGAATACTGACAAAGATGTGAAGTTTGTTTATTTGAACTCTCATGAAAGAACTTTCCTCGCGCTCGAACAAGGACTGTACGCCGCGGGTTTGATACCGCCGCCGTTCGATTTCCAAGGGAAAAAGCTTGGATTCAATTTCCTCGCCCGCGCCGACGAACTTCTCACTTACCCGGAAGACGGCCTTATCGCCACCGTAAAAAAAATCAAAGAGAAGCCCGACGAAATCAAGCGAGTGATTCGGGCCGGTATCAAGGCCAACCGGTATATTCGTGCCGATCGGGAAGGAACGATTCAATTCCTCATGGAATGGCAGAAAGTCAATCGCGAAACGGCTACCGCCAACTATGACAGTTCGGCGAGGGTTTTTAATGACGACGGTTCGCTACCGGAGTCCGGGCTCCGACTGATCATCGATGAAGCAAAGAAAACTGCCAAAGTGGAGCGCGAAGTGTCTCTTAATGAGGTCGCGGATCTCTCGATTCTACGACAAGCGCAAAAGGAGCTGGGAATTAAGCCACGATAATGGCCGCTGGTTTCTCGTTGCGGTTGCAAGCGGAGCCGTGATAGAGCCCGCTTATGCTGAGAACCTCTCCGCTTCTTCCCTCTATTATAAGGAGGCACCCATGCCTGGAGCTCTTCAAGACCTGCGCGTGATCGACTTCACCCACGCGCTGAACGGACCCTTCTGCACGATGCTGCTCGGGCATCTGGGCGCGGAGATCATTAAGATCGAGCCCCCGAGCGGCGATGGCTTTCGCCGCTCATGGATGCCGCGCGATACGACCAAGGACGCCTATGAGTTCCTGTGGATCAACGTCAACAAAAAGAGCGTCGTCCTCAATCTGAAGACCGAGCGGGGCATCGATCTCGCACGCCAGCTCATCGCGCGCGCCGACGTGCTCGTCGAGAATTACCAGAAGGGCACGATGGAGCGGTTCGGCCTGGACTATGATTCGGCGAAGAGTCTCAACCCGCGGCTGATTTACGCCTGTTCGCGCGGTTACGGTGAGTGGGGACCCTACGCTGATTATGGGAATACCGCTGCCAGCAACAACAGCATCACCGGATGGACCCATACGTCGTGGGGCTACAGCGGCGCGCCGGGGACGAAGGCTCTGGGCGTCGGCGACGAAGCCGCCGGCGTCAGCATGGCGCTGGGGATTCTCGCGGCGCTTCACGCGCGGGAGCGCACCGGCGAGGGCCAGAAGGTCGTGGTCTCGATGCAAGAGGCGGTCCTCGGGTTCATGATCAGCTCAATGCACGAGTACTTCACCGGCAACAGCGTCGGAAACTCACCGAGTGAAGTCGCCGACGGCTACTTCACGTTCCGCATGCCCGACATGAGCGACGCGGTGTGGGCCAAGCTCGCGCATCTCATGGACCGGGATGGCCTCATCGAAGATCCCCGATTTGCGACCGCGGCCGCGCGCCGCGAGCACCGGGGCGAACTGGAAAAGCAGCTGAAGACCTGGGGGCGGGAAAAGACCCGCCGGGAACTCTGGGAAGGCCTGCGCGACCTGGACTACTTCGGCGCGCCCGTCCTGTCCACTGCCGAAGTGCTCGAAGACCCGCATATTAAAGCGCGGCAAGCATTCATTGAACGCGATCACCCGAGCGCCGGCCCAACCACATTGCTGGCGCCGTGGATTCATCTGTCCAAGACGCCCGCCGGCATTCACGACGATGCGCCCGCCCTCGGCCAACACACGGATGAAGTGCTCGGCACGCTCCTGGGCTTGAGCGTGACGCAGCTCAGCGATCTGCGCGCCCAAGGCATCATCAAGTAACGCCGTGAGCGGCGGGCACAGAGGTTAGCGATGAATTTCCGACACGCGACGACGTGCGCATCTAACACTCGCTCGACCTGGAAGGGTCTTTATCCAACCAAAGCCATTTCCACCGCCGTCCAGCTTTCACGGCTGTTGTGTAGCCGTACAGCTCTTGACTACCCTTCACGATTTCACCTATGACATGGCCGGATCAACAACTTTCGCCGGGGGAAGCTAGTAGGGAACTCAAACCGGCAAGATGTTCAGCCTCATCTAGGCGACCGATGTTTTCCCTGAAAACAAAATGGGATCGTGCTCTTGAAATTTAAGGCGCTTAGGCTCGGCCAAGCGTTTTGGAGGATCGCCCTATGAAATCGGAACGGCCATGGATTCTCTCCGCGCTCGCTCTGCTGTTTTTGTCGCTCGTAAACCCGCCCAATAGTGCCGCGCTCACCATCACGGTGGGATACCCTCAGTTGAGCGGCGGTTCGATGCCGCTCTGGGTGATCGCCAAAAACAGACTCGACCAACGGTACGGCGTTGATGTCAAGCCGATTTACATCGCGGGCGGCGCCATACTCACCCACTCCCTCATTGCCGGTGACGTGGACATAGCGCTCACGGGCGGAGCGGTCGTCGGCGCCATCCTTGGCGGAGCCGATCTCACTTACCTAGGCATCGGGCTCTCAACCTATGCATTTACTGTCTATGCCAAGCCCGACGCCAAGGACATCAATGATCTTCGTGGCAAGGTTTTCGGCGTCATCACCAAGGGCGCTTCCTCCGACCACGCGGCTATCGCGCTCTTCAAGCGGTATGGTATCCGCTACGGGCAAGACGTGAAAATCCTCTATTTCGCGCGCCAGGGAGACCTCCTGGCCTCTTTACAAAAGGGGATCGTCTCGGCCGGGGTGTTCTCATCGCCCACCACTGTGATGGCTAAGAGACTTGGCTTCAAAAAGCTGGTGGACATCGCCTCCTTCAAATATCCGTATCCGCACAATGCCATCGCGACGCGGAAATCTCTCATCCGGCAAAATCCGGAACTGATCAAAGGTTTCCTCAAGGCGTATCTCGCGTCTATAAAAATCATCCACGAGCAACCCGAATTCGCGAAAAAAGCGCTCGCCGATTTCCTCGGAACCAAGGATCCCGAGATGATCGACGACTCCTATCAAAGCCTCGCCGATCTGTTTTTAAAGGTTCCCTACATGCCCGAGGAGGCGATCCGCACGGTTCTCTCGCTTTCGGATAACCCCAAGGCCGCATCGGCCAACCCCAAGGACTTCTACGACAACAGTTTGCTCAAGGAGCTGGAGGATAGCGGCTTCGTCAAGGAGCTTTACAGTCGCTGAACGATTATCCCCAATGCCGTCGTTCCAGACCGTGGGACCCAAAGAAACGTTTACGCTCGTGCTTTTCCGGTATCAGAATCAAAGTTTCAACTGAAGACTATTTGCTTATTGTTCGGGAAGAACATTGCCACAGGGAGTCCTGAGGCAGAAGCGAGTCAATAGCATCCTCGGGTCAGTGAATTGTCGGCATCCTGTTCGGACAAGAAACGCAAGCGTAGGTGCTCTTGCCTCGAAGGACTTTTGATATAGCTCACGAATTGTTCGCCGGGAACGATCCGGCTTTTTTTTGATGAGACCGTAGAGGCGGTACATTTTTCTGCTGATCCGTTCCCCTCTCCGCATCAGGCTCTCCTCATCAACGCCGATGAGACGGCCGCTCTCAGAAATTCACCACATAATTACCGCCCCACTCCACCCAAAAATCTCCCCTTCCCCTCCCTTCGACGATGCTCAGGGCATGCTTTTCCAAAGAGGGTTTAACTCCTACGGAAGAAATTCCCCCTTTGACAAAGGGGGATTCAGGGGGATTTTGAGTGCGGCCTTCAGCCACTGCCATCGTTTGGAGTTTTTCAACGAACTTCTGGGACACCACACTAGTGTTTGTTACCAGTC
>VBKE01000302.1 GCA_005879605.1 Deltaproteobacteria bacterium | reverse complement strand
AGCAGCGATCGACCAAACAGCAGAGGCGCCTGGCTAAGATGGCGGCGGATTTTTTGGACAACTGGCAGAGCTTTCTTTTCGCTTGAAAAGATCAGGTAGATCAAATCAGGTTGCCACTCCTTCACCAACTCGAATTCGCCGTCTGCCGACTCGGCTCGTGAATTCACTTCCATACCGTGGTTCCTCAAAGCCGCCTCCATGCTCGAAGCAACGCGGCGTTGAAACTCCGTCCGATCGTATAGCAGCAGGATGCGCCTCCGTTTGGTTTTGTGTAAAAGCATCGCCACGGCCTCGGCCGTCTGGGCAGAAGGCAGACCGATGTGAAAAACGTGTCTTCGCCGTTGCCAGACCACTGGGTTATTGTTGGCCACGAAGCAGAGAAGTTTCATCTCCTCTGCGAGCTCTCCCAGCCGGGTGGACTCGGGAACATTCGTCGCGCCAATCAAGCCGGAAATTTTTCCTTTCCAAGCACCAAGCCTTCTTTCCAGGTCGGCGAGGTCGTCGCGGCGAAAGTATTCCTCTTCGATGGCAACCTCAGAACGGGCCGGCCCCTCCAGAGCCGACAGCCGAGCCCCGAGCGATTGATCTACGGGTGATGGGTCATCGCTCTCCGGGCGAAAGAGAAGTATGCGAATCGGTTCCATGGCTATTTCTCAGCGCGCCAAGATCTCTTTCATGCGCAGACGTATCTTCTCTTTTCCGCTGACGGTAAATTCCCAATCGAACGTATCGAAATAGTCGATTTCCGGTTTGGGAACTTGCTCGGGCGGTATGAAAGATTCGTCGGTGTCGGTGCGCAGTGCGGCTCTCCCCTCGGCGCGGGCATAGATCTCCAGTCCTTCTTTCGACACGATCCAGTTGACGAAGAGCCGCGCGGCATTGGGATGCGGCGCCTTGTTCATAAGCGCAAGGAGCCAGGGTGAACCGGTGAGCGCCGGCGGCATATCGGTAAAGCCATAAATCTCTTTTAACGGAAAACCCTCTTTCCTCATGCGCTCTACGTCCGAGCTCTGCGCGCCGAAAACAATCGGATAGGTTCCCCGAGCCAGCCAGTCGGTAAGCTGGCGCCGGTCTCGGGCGATCATTGCTTTCTGAGTCACGTAGAGCCTTCTTACAAAATCCTCGCCCATCTGCAGGTAAATTCTGGCGGCGGTATTGCTGCCGCTTCCCGCAACGGTCGGATCTTCGGTGGCGACTTTGCCGCGCCACTTGGGTTGGAGTAGGTCGGCGGCTTTGGTTAGATCCCCCGGCTTCACATAATCCGTGTTGATGTGGAGAAGACCCGTAATGGTGCTATATACGCGCAGAACATATCTCTCCTCCGGGTCGGCGAACCAGAGTTTCCCCTTTTTCCATCTTTTTGGCTCAACGACCTCGGGAAGAATCAGCTGCGGCTTGAGCGGATCGAGCATTTTCTCGGGATATAAAACGTTCGCCACGGTTTGGACGCCGCCGAGGAAAACATCGACGCTGTTGATACCAGCCAGTCGCTCGGTCCCCAGTCTGGCGGCGAGTTGGCTCGAGCTGCCGGCAAGGTGCTCAAGGGTAATGCCAAAACGAGCCTTAAATTTTGCCGCGATCTCGCGCATGACGGGATCGGGCGATGTCGCTACAACGACCTTGCCTTCCTTTTTGCCGTTCGCCATGGCCTCGCTCCATTCCTTTTCCCATCCCTTTTGCTGCGCGTAAACCGGCCCAAGCAACACGACCAAAAGTATCGTCACGGTAAGTGCCATCGTTTTTCCCCGGAAAGCCGTCGTCACTCCTTCACGGCGTTCAAGAGCGCCCGGCGCTCGTGCTCAGGACGGGTTCAGGAAGCTGCATATCTGAATTGATAGCGCTGTAGATGAGGACGGCGGAGGCTAACAGAATCACGCCGATCACCATCATAAAACCGTCATAGCCGCCGGTCATGTCGAAGGCGATGCTCGCCAGCATGGGCCCACCGGCAGAGCCGATCTGATGAACGATGAAGCTCAAGCCCAGAATGACTCCTGCCATCCTCGGTCCGACAATCTCGTAAAAGATCACGTTCTGAACGGTGATGGTGCCGAAGGTCGGGCCCATAGCCAGCGCCACGACGATATAAAAGAGTATCTCGTTCGGCATATCGAGGGCCAGGAGCAAGGTGCCTACGCCGCGCACGAGATAGGTGAGAGCGAGTATGCGCACGCGGCCATAGCGGTCCGAGAGCCAGCCGAAGAGCAGTGCCGATGCCGCCGCCGCGCCGCCAAAGACGCCGACGGCGATGGCCCCGGTTGCCGGATCGAAACCCTTGCTCACCGCGAGCGCCACGAGATGGGCGCTCTGAAACAAGGCTACGCCACAGGAAAATCGCGCAGCGAACATCAAGAGCATCGAGCGATGGCGCAGATAGGGTAGGCAGCTTCCCCAACCCACCCGGTTACGCCGGCAAGTCAAAAAGGCATCCGGGTCGCGCGCCCCGAGCCACGCGAGCGGCAACGCAACCGTAACGAGCAAGAGACCGCACGCCAGCGCAGCGGCACGCCAGTCGAACGTCTTGATCAAAAAATAAAGCGCCGGGGCAAAAAGGAGCGGACTCAAGGGCGCGGCCATCTGAATTACACTAACGGCCAGCCCCCGTTTCTTTGCGTCGTAATGCTTCGAGACGAGGAGCGAAATAATAACCAGTCCACAGGCTCCCGCCGCCATCCCGACCATAATCCCGTACGAGAGGGACAGTTGCCACAAATTTTGCGAAAGGCTCATGCCGAAAAAACCCGCCGCCATGAGGAGAATTCCTCCGAGAATGACCCGGCGCGCGCCGAGGTCGTCGGCGAGCTTGCCGAACAGCACCGCGCCCGCGCCCCAGCCGAGCATGCCAAACATGTAAGGCACGGTAACCATCGTGCGCGACCAGCCGAATCCGGCCTCGATGGGCCTCAGAAACAGGCTGAACGAGTTCATGCCGATCGACGTGATCGTCACGACGGCAGCGCAGAGCAGCAGTACGATGTTGCGCGAGAATCGCATGCCAGGAGCAAGGTCAAGTTAACATTTATGCCAGATGATCGCGGCAATCGCCACAGTTCCATCCACGAATGAGATCGCCCTGCTGATCCCGTTCAGCTTGACAGCCGCGGAGTCATTTCGATAAGAGGAGCGCTATGAATGACTCGACAAACAATCTGTTGCCCCGTTTTCGCTACGGCGTGATTCACCCGCGGGGGCATGAAGGAGTCCAGCGCGGGCCCGGCTATCAGTTTTACCGGCTCGTGCCGCTGGATGTCATGGAGATATCCACCGGGCTGGGTCTCGAGAACTACACTCCGGCGGGAGTGGAGAAGGCCCTTGGCAACTACTGGAGCTGTGTCGAGATGCTGGCACAGGAAAAAGCGCAGGTCATCATCTTCGGCGGCGCGCCGGTTTCAGCGGTGTTGGGTCGCGCGCGCGTCATCGATTTGCTCCGGGAGACGAAAGCAAGAACCGGTGTCCCTGCCGACGCGCCCCTCGAAGCTCTCATCGCTGCCATGAAACACCTCGAGCTGGAGAGGCTGGCGATCGGCAGCCGCTGGGCGGATGCGGTCAATGAGGCGATCATCCGATACCTGGAAGCGGCTGGAATCAAAGTCGTTGGGATCACGAAGAGAAACCAATGGGCGGCTGACGCGGCCGCCATGTCTCTAGAGGAGGGGCTCAGCACGGCGCTCGAGGTTGGACGGGAGGCGGCGCAGATGGCGCCTGAAGCCGATGCCGTCGCGGTGCCGGGAGGAGCCGCGATGAGCTTGCACGTCATTCCTGCCTTGGAGGAGGAATTCGGCAAGCCGGCTTTTACGAATATGAGCGTCGAGGTCTGGAACGATCTGCTGCGGCCCGGCATCATCCCTCCCGTGCAAGGATGGGGTTGCCTGCTGGCAAACCGTCGCCGGCCATGATCTCTGTTAAAATCCTGTCAGCGATTTTCCGGGAGTGCAAGGATCAAAAATCGACTTATCCGATGCAAAAACATTTGGCTTTTCTGTTTGAGTATGATACCCCTTAAACACGCTGGCGGTCATCTTTCCAAAGTTAAACCATCATATGTTGAGGCAAGCGGTCATTAAGAGCCTCGTGTTCTCGCTCGTCATCTTCATCTTTTTTCTGCCAACCGCGGTTCCGGCTAAAGTGGTTGATCAGTTGATTGCTGTCGTTGACGGCGAGCCTTACACCCTCACTAGTCTCGGACAGTATGCAAAAACGAAAATGGCGCGTGAATTTCCCACGGGAGACCTAAACCAAATCAATGACGGTGACCGCGAAGTCCTTGAACAATTCATCACGGACAAACTTTTAGAATCGGAGGTCCGCGAAGCGGGTATCAAAGTCACCGATGAGGACGTTGACCAGTACATCGAGCAGATTAAAGCAAAAAATCGCCTGAGCGATGAAGAGCTCAAAACCGCTTTGAGCCGCGAAGGACAAACGATGGCCAGCTATCGAACGCAGGTAAAAAGCGAGCTCGAGAAGAGTGAAATTATTAACCGACGGGTGAGAACGAGGGTCAATATTACCAATGACGACGTCGAGCGCTACTACAAACTGAACTCGAAGTCTTACCGCGCGCCGGAACGAGCCCGTATTCGGCACATCTTGTTAGCGGTGCCTCAAAATGCCTCTTCCGAACAAGTCCAAGCGGCCATAGCGAAGGCCGCCGATTTACACAAACGGATCATAGCGGGCGAGGATTTCAGCAAGTTAGCGCGTGAATTCTCCGATGGGGCGGGACGGGCGGACGGCGGGGACGTCGGTTGGTTCCAGCGAGGAACGCTGATCAGCGGTATCGAAGACGTCGCCTTCGCAAAGCTGTCCGTTGGGCAGGTAAGCGAGCCTTTCCGCACCAGCATGGGCGTTCATATCGTCAAGCTGGAAGCGCGTGAGGGGGGAAGCGCTTTACCGTTGTCGACGGTGGCTCCGAAAATCAAAGAGGAGCTTTATGCCAAGGCTCTCGAGGAGCGGTTCACGAAGTGGGTCAAGACCGACTTGAGACGGAAACATCGGGTCGATGTCAAGCTGCCGGGCGTGGTCTTTAAGGCCGAGGATACGAAGGAAGGCACCGTGGATTCTTTAATGGCCAAGTCCACACGACTGGATAAAAAGCAAGATCGCGGCTGGTTCAGTTTCCTCAATCCGTTCAAGGAGACTGACACCAGTGAAGAAGATCCCAACAGTCCCTTATACGGCAGGAAGGTCGTCACTGTATTTGGATTGCCGCTCGGCACCGCGGATGCCACGGATGATGTTCCCGACATTCTCTCCACTCCCCCTGAAAAATCGGCCGGAAGCGGATCGGACTCCGGCAAGTCCGGCGGGTTTTTCTCCTCCATCGTCGATTCTCTGAATCCTTTCAAAAAGTAGTCCCTTGTCTTGAGTCACTGAAGCAGGGATAATCGTCCCATATACCTTTTATGTCGCGCAAGCCTATTGTTGCCGTCACTATGGGCGATCCGACGGGTATTGGACCCGAAATTATTCTCAAGGCGCTAAGCGATCCGGCAATCAAGAAGATATGCAACCCTTTGGTTCTCGGCGACTGGGGTGTGCTGCAGCGCGCGAGCGCCGGAAAACGTGGAGTTCCAAAACTAATTTGTTGGGATCACGGTCAACCTTTGTTGCCGTTGCTCCAACGCAGGGATGGGTTCGCGGTGTGTTCGCTTTCGTCCCTCTCTTCGAAGGAATCGCGCCCGGGTTTTCCCGTGAAGGCGGGAGGACATGCCGCTTATCGTTATATTTACGTGGCCGCCAAATTGGCGCTCTCCAACGTTGCGGATGCCATCGCCACCGCGCCGATCAGCAAGAGCATTTTGATCGACGCCGGCTACAACTATCCGGGACACACCGAGCTTCTGGCCGACCTGAGCCGGACCCCCGAGTGCCGCATGATGCTGATCGGCAAAAAGTTGCGGGTCGTATTGGTGACCGGTCACGTTGCTTATTGCAAAGTTCCGCGCGGCCTCACGCGCGACGGCATTCGGATAACGCTCGAATTGACCCACAAGGGCCTGCGCGACTTTTTCGGCATCGCGCGCCCACGGATCGCGGTGGCTGCTTTGAATCCGCACGGCGGAGAAGAAGGCATTTTCGGGAACGAAGAAAAAGAGATTATCGCACCGGCGGTGAAGTCGGCGAACAAAAGAGGTATGCAAGCGCACGGGCCGTTTCCGGCGGATAGTCTCTTTCATCAAGCCGCGCGCGGGGACTATGACGCCGTGGTCTGCATGTATCATGACCAAGGGCTGATTCCGCTCAAGCTGCATCATTTCTTCGGCGGGGTCGCTCTAACGTTGGGGCCCCCCTTCGTTCGGACTTCGGTAGATCACGGTACCGCTTACGATATCGCGGGCACCGGCAAAGCAGATGAGTCGAGCATGAGAGAAGCGATACTGCTGGCAGCCCGGCTGGCGGGACAAAACAGAAAGCGGAGGAGGCAATGAATTCATCGGTATTCCGGGAGTATGACATTCGCGGGTTGGCAGAGAAGGACTTCGACAAAGAGTTTGCCCTACTGCTGGGCAAGGTACATGGCACGATAATCAGCGAAAAAGGCGGCGAGCGGGTCACGGTGGGTCGAGATTGCCGCGCGACCTCTGACGCCTATGCGGAAGCCGTTATAGCCGGGCTCGCATCAACGGGGTTGCACGTTTACGACATCGGCGTTTGCCCGACGCCGCTGCTCTATTTTTCTCTGTTTCATCTCGATGTGGACGGCGGGATACAAGTGACGGCGAGCCACAATCCATCGGAATACAACGGCTTCAAACTCTGCGTTGGCAAGGAAACCCTGTATGGCCAGCAGATCCAGGATGTCCGAGCCAAGATGGAACGAAATGAGTTTAAACAAAAAGCCGGCGGTAAAGTGGAGCGCTACGAAATCGTCCCGCCGTATCATAGGCATTTGTTGCAGGATGTTCCCAGATTGGCGCGGCCTTTAAAGGTCGTCGTGGACGCCGGCAGCGGGGTTGGCGGGCCGGTGGCGCCGCCGATTTTTCGCGAGCTGGGTTGCACGGTATGGGAGATCGCCTGCACTCCCGATGGACGATTCCCGATTCACCATCCGGATCCGACGGTGCCGGAAAATCTTGCAATGCTCATCGAAAAAGTTCGCCACGAGAAAGCGGATCTTGGCATCGCCTACGACGGTGATGCCGATCGCATCGGCGCAGTGGACGAGCAGGGAAACATTCTGTGGGGTGACGAGCTTCTCGTGCTGTTTGCGCGCGACGTGCTGCAGCGTAATCCCCATGCCGTCATCATCTCGGAGGTCAAATGCTCGCAACGGCTCTATGACGATATCGCGAAGAACGGCGGCAAGGCGATCATGTGGAAGGCCGGCCATTCTTTGCTCAAAGCCAAGATGAAGGAGACCCATGCGCTTTTGGCCGGCGAGATGAGCGGACACATGTTTTTCAAAGAGCGCTACTTCGGCTACGACGACGCGATCTATGCCTCTCTGCGACTTCTGGAGATCCTGGCGAAATCCAGCCAACCCTTATCGGGATTGTTGGCCGATTTGCCCAAGAGTGTGTCCACGCCGGAAATACGGGTGGATTGCCCCGACGAGAAGAAGTTCGCGATCGCTGAGAAGGCCAAAGAATATTTCCGTAAGCACTACGATATCATCGACGTGGACGGCGTACGCGTGCAATTTCCCGAAGGCTGGGGTTTGATCCGGGCATCCAATACGCAGCCCGCGCTCGTGCTTCGTTTCGAGGCGAAGTCCGACGAGAAGCTCAAAGAGTACCGCGCCATCATCGAGGGCAAACTCAGGGAGCTCGAACGCCAGTAAGGCGACGGATGGCGGGCAAAATCGTCATCAAAGGGGCGCGAGTTCATAATCTCAAAGACATCGATCTCGAAATACCGCGCGAGCGGCTCGTCGTCATTACCGGAGTCTCCGGTTCGGGTAAATCCTCTCTGGCCTTCGATACCCTCTTCGCGGAGGGGCAGCGGCGGTACTTGGAATCCCTGGCGGCGGATGCGCGGCAATTTCTACAGCAGATGGAAAGGCCCGATGTGGACTCGATCGACGGCCTTTCCCCCGCCATCGCCATCGAGCAAAAAGCCGGAATCTACACTCCCCGTTCGACTGTGGGGACCGTTACCGAGATCTACGACTATCTGCGGTTGCTTTTCGCGCGCGTCGGCGAGCCGACCTGTATTCGGTGTGGACGAAAGATCGAGGCGCAGACGCTCGAGCAAATCGTCGATCAGTTGCTTTCCCTTCCGCGTCAAACACGAATTTTGGTGCTCGCTCCCATCGTGGTGCGCCAAAGGGGCGATCATCGGGAACGGCTGCGAGAGCTGGCGCGGGAAGGCTTTGCCCGGGTCGTGATCGACGGCCATATTCACGAGCTCTCGGACGAGATTGGCCTCGATAAAAACCCAGAACACCAAATCGATCTCGTGGTAGATCGTTTGATAATCCGGGAAGGCGTGCGGAAGCGTCTGGCGGATTCACTTGAAGTTGCGTCGCGTTTCGGCAACCAGCTGATCAAAGTGCGAGTTCAGGCGGATCATGCCGCCGAGCCGGCGCGAGAGATGATTTTCAGTCAAAAGTTTGTCTGTGCCGAGTGCGGCATCTCTCTGCCCGAGATTACGCCGCGGTTGTTCTCATCCAACAGCCCCTATGGAGCCTGTCCCGCTTGCGCTGGATTGCGCACGAGGAACCAGCGGGGCAAGAAGAGCCAGAGCGAGGAAAGCGATCCGGATGCAGGGCCCTGTAGAACGTGCGCCGGCACCGGGTTGAGAAGAGAAAGCCGGGCGGTAAAGCTCGGCGGCAAGAGCATCGCGGATGTGGCTTCTTTGCCAATTACCCATGCTATTGGATTTTTCACAGAGCTGGATCTGGCCGAGCAGAAGCGAATCGTCGGACAGAAAATACTCAATGAGATTCTGGATCGACTGGGTTTCTTGGCTCAAGTTGGATTGGGCTATTTGGCCCTTGATCGAAGGTCGATGACCTTGTCCGGCGGAGAGGCGCAGCGAGTGCGACTGGCGAAGCAGATCGGCTCTAACTTGACGGGCGTGCTCTACATTCTCGATGAACCGAGCATCGGGCTGCACCCAAAAGACAACGCGCAACTCCTGGCGCTGCTTAAGCAACTACGGGACGGCGGTAACAGCGTTATCGTCGTGGAGCACGACCGGGAAACGATTCTCGAAGCCGATCACGTCATCGATATGGGGCCAGGTGCCGGAAACCATGGAGGGGAAATCGTAGCCCAGGGTACACCTCACGAATTGACGGGCGAGACTCGCTCCCTGACGGGCAACTATCTCGCCGGCCGGCTGCAGATTCCCATTCCTTCACAGCGGCGCAAAGGCACGGGTAATTTCATCGTGATCAAAGGCGCGCGCGAGCACAACTTGAAAGACCTCACGCTGGAGATCCCGGTGGGTGCCATGACCTGCGTAACCGGCGTGTCCGGCTCCGGCAAGAGCAGTCTGGTCATGGATATTCTTTACCGCGCCGCTGCTCAACGCTTGCACCGGTCTCGGGCGAAGGCTGGACGGTTCGAAAAGTTGATAGGCTGGGAGCATTTCGATCGAGTCATCGGCATCGACCAAACGCCCATCGGACGCACTCCGCGTTCCAACCCCGCCACCTATACGGGTCTCTACGATCATATTCGTGATCTCTTTGCGCAATTACCGGATGCCAGAGTTCGCGGCTACAAAGCCGAACGTTTTTCTTTCAATGTCAGCGGTGGGCGCTGCGAGGCCTGTGCCGGGGATGGCGTCGTGCGAGTCGAGATGTATTTTCTTCCGGATGTTTTTGTAACCTGCGACGTTTGTAAAGGGTCGCGATACAACCGAGAAACGCTGGAAATCAAGTACAAAGGCTTAACCATAGCGGATGTTTTGGACTTAACCGTCAACCAGGCCTTGGAGTTGCTCACCAACATCCCGCCAGTCTACCAGAGGCTGAATGCACTGAGAGAGGTCGGCCTCGGATACCTTCGACTGGGCCAAGCAGCGTCGACCCTTTCCGGGGGTGAAGCGCAGCGAGTCAAGCTCGCGCGGGAGCTGGCGCGAAGATCGAGCGGCAGATCGCTCTACATTTTGGACGAGCCCACCACCGGACTTCATTTCGATGACGTCAAGAAACTTTTGGAGATGCTCCACCATCTGATAGATACAGGTAATACGATTGTTGTGGTCGAACACAATCTCGACGTCATCAAAAATGCGGATTTTGTGATTGATCTTGGTCCGGGGGGAGGTGCTAACGGCGGCGCAGTGGTCGCGAAAGGAACCCCCGAAGAAGTTGCCTCGGTTTCCCACTCATCCACCGGCAGGTATTTGAAGACAGTTCTGGAAATAGTTGAGAAAGTCCCCCAGGGAACAGAGATTATTCTTTAATTTCAATGGCTTATAGGATTTTCTTTACTCTTGACTCCGACGGCGATTTTGGTTATTTTCATATCAGACTGATCTAGTCCGAAATGTCGGTTCCTTGGGCTCTTATTATTGAGTAGTGTCATGAAGGTGAAAACTCCGATTTACATGGACAATCACGCCACTACGCCGGTGGACCCGAGAGTATTGGAAGCGATGATTCCGTATTTTGCGGACAAGTTCGGGAACGCAGCGAGTCGGAGTCATGCTTATGGTTGGGAAAGTGAAGCTGCGGTGGATACAACGCGGGAGCAGATCGCAAGGCCGATCGGTGCGTCACCTCGAGAGATCGTCTTCACCAGCGGCGCCACGGAATCCGACAATCTCGCGATCAAAGGCGTTGCCGATTCATACAGCCAAAAGGGCAACCATATAGTCACTTGTGTCACGGAACACAAAGCGGTTTTGGATAGCTGCAAGGTTTTGGAAAGGCGTGGCTATCAGATTACCTACTTGCCGGTGAACTCGGACGGTTTGATAGATATCCAACGGCTAGAAGATGCGCTTACGGACAAAACTATTCTGATCTCGATCATGGCTGCCAACAATGAGATCGGGACGATCCAGCCGGTGAAGGAAATCGGCCGGTTGGCCAAGGAGAAAGGAATTTTATTTCACACCGACGCAACCCAGGCCTTTGGCAAGATTCCTCTCAACGTGGATGAGATGGGCATCGATTTACTCTCGCTGACAGCGCACAAAATGTACGGGCCGAAGGGGATTGGCGCGCTTTACGTCCGCTCGGCGAAGCCGCGGGTGAAGGTCACTCCGATGATCGATGGAGGAGGCCACGAGCGGGGCATGAGATCCGGCACTCTCAACGTTCCCGGGATCGTCGGATTGGGGAGGGCATGTGAAATCGCCCAGCAGGAGATGGTCGCTGAGGCCAATGGGCTCACGGCTTTAAGGGAGCGGCTCAAAGAGGGAATTCTTAGTCAGCTGGATGACGTCTATATTAATGGCCATCCGGCAAAGCGGCTTCCCGGCAACATGAACATGAGCTTTGCCTATGTCGAAGGGGAGTCGCTCCTGATGGCACTCAAAGAGATTGCGGTTTCGACGGGCTCGGCGTGCACGTCGGCGAGTCTTGAACCTTCATATGTTCTGCGGGCGATCGGGGTGGAGGAAGAGCTCGCCCATACTTCGATCCGTTTTGGTTTGGGCCGTTTCAACACCCAGGATGAGGTTGATTATACGATTGGGCGGGTGGTTGAAGAAGTCGGCCGTTTGCGGGGTATATCTCCCCTTTACAAGGCCAAGAAGATGAAATTGCAGAATCGACGGCAGGTCGAGATGAAACCCCAGGAGAGAGCTTCGTAGGCAATCGTCTGGAGAAAGGGTGTATGGCCACAGGAGTTAGTGTAACTGAGCGTGCCGCGGCAAGGATCAAGGAACTTGTCGCCGCCGAGAACCGGGAAGGTCAGGGCTTGAGAGTAAAGGTCGTCGGGGGCGGTTGCTCTGGTCTTCAGTACAAGGTCGACTTCGATCTTCCGAAGGGAACCGATAAGGTTTTCGAAAAGGACGGGGCAAGAGTTCTAATCGACATGAAAAGTCTACTTTATTTAAGTGGCACCGAGCTCGATTACAAGGAAGAGCTGATGCAGTCGGGATTTGTTTTTCAGAATCCCAACGTAAAACGAGCCTGCGGTTGCGGTGCTTCATTCACCGTCTAACCTGCATAGGAAGTGTAAAGATGAAAAGAGCTACAAATACGGTCGAGGATCTGACGAGACGCGAATACAAGTACGGTTTCGTCACCGATATCGAGTCCGATTCGATCCCTGCCGGTTTGAACGAGGATGTCATCCGAGTCATTTCGGCGAAAAAGCGTGAACCAGATTTCATGCTGGATTGGCGGCTGAAGGCGTACCGGTACTGGGCCAAGCTAGAAAAGTCTCAAGCCGAGCCGAAGTGGGCAAACGTCCATTATCCTTCGATCGACTACCAAAAAATCATTTATTACGCGGCGCCAAAGGCGAAAGACGATCGGCCCAAGAGTCTCGAAGAAGTGGACCCGGAGCTGCTGAGAACGTATGAGAAGCTGGGTATTCCATTGCGCGAGCAAGGGCTGCTCGCCGGCATCGCCGTCGATGCGGTCTTTGACAGCGTTTCCGTGGCGACGACCTTCAAAGCAAAACTAGGAGAAATGGGAATTATCTTTTGCTCGTTCTCTGAGGCCGTACAGAATCACCCGGAGCTGGTGCAGAAATATCTCGGTTCCGTCGTGCCGTACTCAGACAACTTTTTTGCCGCGCTCAATGCCGCGGTCTTCAGCGACGGTTCATTTTGTTACATTCCCAAGGGAGTTCGCTGTCCCATGGAACTCTCCACCTATTTTCGCATCAACGCCTCGGAGACGGGCCAGTTCGAACGGACTCTTATCGTCGCGGAGGAAGGCAGCTATGTAAGTTATCTCGAAGGCTGCACGGCGCCGATGCGGGACACCAACCAGCTGCATGCGGCCGTCGTTGAGCTGGTTGCCCACGATGACGCGCAAATCAAGTACTCCACCGTGCAGAACTGGTATCCGGGCGATGCCGAAGGTAAAGGCGGCATCTACAACTTCGTCACCAAACGCGGCAAATGCCTTGGCAAGCGGTCGAAGATTTCGTGGACGCAAGTCGAAACCGGTTCGGCGATCACCTGGAAGTATCCGAGCTGCATTCTGCAGGGCGATAATTCGGTGGGCGAGTTTTACTCCGTGGCGCTCACGAACAATTACCAACAGGCGGACACGGGCACAAAGATGATCCATATCGGCAAGAACACCAAAAGCACCATCATTTCCAAGGGGATCTCCGCCGGCCACGGACAGAACACCTACCGCGGCTTGGTGAAAATCATGAAGGGCGCCAGCGGCGCGCGAAACTATTCTCAATGTGACTCGTTGTTGCTGGGGGATAAATGCGGGGCGCACACGTTTCCCTACTTGGAGGTCTTGAATCACGCTTCCCAAGTGGAGCACGAGGCGTCCGGCAGCGCGGCATCTCGCCGGAAGATGCGGTGAATATGATCGTCAGTGGCTTCTGCAAGCAGGTGTTTCGCGAGCTGCCGATGGAGTTTGCCGTGGAGGCCCAGAAGCTCCTGGGGGTGAGCCTGGAGGGGAGTGTCGGATAACTCGAGTAAGAACGGGTGGCGGCTTTTGCGAAGAAAGCAAGCGATTTTCTATGGGTTCGGAAATTTACTTTGATAACAACGCGACGACTCGGGTCTTGCCCGAAGTCTTCGAGGCGATGCGACCGTATCTCACGGAGCTTTATGGCAACCCCTCGAGCATTCATCGCTTCGGGAGTCAGGTGGCGCAAGCCATCGGTCAGGCGAGAGAGCACGTCGCGGCATTGATCGGCGCGTCCGATCCTGTGGAGGTCATTTTTACCAGCTGCGGTACCGAGGGGGACAACGCCGCGATTCGCGGCATGCTGGAGGCCAGACCCGAGAAGCGCCACATCGTGACGACGCAGGTAGAGCATCCTGCAGTCATGGGTCTTTGTCAGCACCTCCAGAAAAAAGGCTATCGGGTCACCTGGCTGGAGGTAGATCGAGACGGCAGGCTCGATTTAAACGACCTGCGTGATGCGCTGACGGATGATACCGCGTTGGTTTCTATTATGTGGGCCAACAACGAGACCGGGGTTATTTTTCCGATCGAAGAGATCGGCGAGATCGTCAAAGCCAAAGGGATTCCTTTCCATGTTGACGCAGTCCAGGCGGCGGGAAAAATCCCTCTCAAGGTGAAAGAATGTCCGGTCGACCTGCTGACTATTTCCGGCCACAAATTTCACGGGCCGAAAGGCGTCGGCGCGCTTTACGTCCGTCGCGGGATTACTTTCCCTCCTTTTATGATCGGTGGACACCAGGAACGGAACCGGCGGGCCGGAACTGAGAATGTCGCGGCAATTATCGGCATGGGCAGGGCTGCGGAGATGGCGTTGAGCCATTTGCCGCAATATCTCGAGAGCGTTAAGGGCCTACGGGATCAGCTAGAAGAATCGCTGCTGCAATCCTGTCCGGACTGCCGGGTGAACGGCCAGCGCTCGGATCGCTTGCCGAATACCTCGAATATAAGTTTTAGGTATCTTGAAGGCGAATCGATCCTGGTACTCATGGATCAGGTTGGCATTTGTGCTTCGACAGGGTCTGCCTGTACGGCAGGGTCGTCCGAGCCGTCCCATGTGCTGAGAGCCATGGAAGTGCCAGCGGATTGGCTGCAGGGGGCGATTCGTCTAAGTTTAAGTCGATTTAATACCGAAAATGAGGTGCGGTGCGTGAACGAAAAGATGCCTTTGATCGTCCAAAGATTACAGGGTCTCTCCGCGTTGGGCAAGTTGAATAGCCAGCAGCGATCTCAGACCGATCCAGGCCGGGTGGCTAACCGTAGCGGGGCAAGGGGGTAAAGTTATGGGCCTCATGCAGATTCCTCGTCGGGTCGACTATGGGTTGCGTGCCGTCATCTATCTTTCGGGCCAGGATCCGGACAGATGCTGCTCCATAGCCGAGATTGCCAAGCAGCAGGGAGTTCCAAGAAAATTCTTGGAGAAAATTATTCAAGATCTGATACGCGGGGGATTGATAAAGTCCAAGCGGGGTGCGTGCGGCGGATATACGTTGGCGCGCTCGCCGGGAGCGATTTCTTTTTATGACGTGATCAAGGCGATTGAAGGTCCGGTCGTAGTCAATGTTTGTATGGACCAGCATGTGAGTTGTGATCAGTTACCTCGATGTACGATGGTTAACGTGTGGAGCGAAGTCCAAAGAAAGGTTACGGAAGTATTTACCCGGACGACGATTGCCGACTTGCGGCAATCGCCGTGCAGGGACTCTTTGGGCTCCTCTTCTCTTTCGAGTGCGGCATGATCAGAATCCACGATTCCTTATTCCTCCAAAAGGCAGGCCGTACCCTATAGGGAGGTGGTTTTTTATGAGTTACGAAACTGGATTGAGCATGGAAGAACGGGTGACGTCGCTGTTTCAACCCGACACGCTTCTTCCGGAGCAGTATCTTGAGACCTTTCGTCGCAGATTTTATCTTGAGCCGGAAAAGAAGCTCATGTTGGCCGTACTGGAAGACGCCATCGCCTGCTTCCAAAAATACATTTTCGCGCGGGACGGAAAAGGCAAGATGCTTTTCCAGGAGGCGGAAGAGTGGGTGCAAGAGCGGGGCGGCGATTGGCTTTTCTCGTTCGCTAACGTGTGTGAAACGTTGGGATTTGATCCCGAATACCTGAGGCAGGGGATCATGCAGTGGAAGGAGCAAAGGTTGGCGGAACGTACGCAAGCCAAGATCTATCGTCTGTCGCCGCGGCAGAAGCAAAATAAGCGAGGGGTTTCCCGATCCGGCAGGTTCCGGCACCGCATGCGGAGAGCGGCAGGTCGATAAGCTTAAGCTCAAGTAGTCAGCTGTCAATCAAGGCGGTGGATGGCGCAAACCTTCACCGCCTTTTTGTCGGTGCTTCGCCGGCTCGCTTGAAAAGTCTCGAAAGCCTTTCATAAATCTCCTATGCCGTCACGAAAGCGCAAGCAGAAATCTTCGCTAGGCCCGTTTTTCTACGGACTCAGGTATCGCATCGGCGAATACGCTTTGCGAAGTTTTGTCGCGGCGCTGCCGTGGATTCCCTACCGCCTGCTCCTCCTCTTCACGGATTTTTGGGCTTGGGTGACTTTCGGTTGTCTTTGGAAATACCGCACTCGGATGGAAGAAAACATCGCCATGGCCCTGGGTCAATCCATCAGGAATCCAGTGGAACGGAAGGCGCTGGTTTGGCGCGCATGGAAAAACTTTGCCCGCGGAGTGCTCGCGACCACCGCCGTCATGCACTTTTCGAAAGCGCGAATTGTTTCTGCGGTGGCGTTGGAAGGAGAGGACCATTTGAAAGACGCTCTTGCGAAGGGTAAGGGAGTTCTCGCTTTGAGCGCGCACCTGGGAAGTTTTACCATGATCGGGGCTCGACTTGCCGCGGCAGGCTATCCCTTCAGTGCCGTTGTGAAGCAACCCCGTGACCAACGTTTCGCTCGTTTGATCGATGCCTATCGCGCGCAAATCGGCATCCAGACCATTTCCGCCAAGCCGCGGACAGAGGCGGTGCGCGGCATTCTCAAGGCACTACGGAAAAATCGGATCGTCTTGATGATCGCCGACGAGTTCAAGTCCGGCGGCGTGATGGTTGATTTCATGGGTCAAACCTCGGCGGCTCCGCGCGGGCCCGCAACCTTGGCCTTACGCACCGGGGCTGTGACCTTGCCGATGTTCGCCGCTCGGCGCGCGGACGGATCGCTCGTTCTTTCCATTGGCGCCGAACTAAAACCGGTGCGGATGGAAGACCTTGAGGAAAGCGTCGAGGCGACCACCGCTCTTTATACGCGCCACCTCGAGAATACCATCCGAGAGTACCCGGATCAGTGGAACTGGCTCGGCTTCCCGCGCAACGGTAGAATCTCTCGCGCCGAACATGCGCGCCGAAGAGTTCTCCGGGAAGGTGCGCCTCAACCCCGGCGGCGCGTGGCGCGCTAGGCCAACCATCGTTTCAATCTTTTTTCCTTTCTGTGAACGGGTTCACAGCTTCGAATCGAAGCCCGGATTTAAGATGCCCTTCTTTTCGGTTTGCTCCAAATAACGCATGAACCGATATTTGTTTTCGATCTCGTCGAGGCGTAGCGGAGGAAGGCCCGGGGGTTGCCCGGGCTCGACTTTGGCGGCGATCAAAGTCAAATCGTTGCGTTTCCAAGCTTCGATAAATTCGGCACGGAACTCCGCTGGCGTTCTGACCCACGAAGCGTGCCGATAGCCTGCGCCCTTGGCGAGCGCGACGGCGTCGGCGATAGGGGACGCCGTTGGTGTTCCTCCAGAGGCCTCATAGCATTCATTGTCGAAGAGCAGATGAATAAGGTTGGGCGGATTTTGTAATGCAATGGTCGGCAACCCGCAAAGATTCATGAGAAAGGCGCCATCGCCGTCGATGGCGATAACTTTGCGGTGCGGCAACGTGAGCGCGAGCCCCGCGGCAATAGACGAAACCAAACCCAAGGTCCGTGTTTTCAGATTGCCATCGCTCGGCCGCGCCGCCCACCATTCTCTTGCTCCCCAACCCGTGCAGACCGCCAACGCGTCTCCGGCGTCGTCGGCGATGGCCTTTAAAAAATCAAACCGCTGCATTATTTCACCCCGAGCGCGCTCTTGGTAAGAAGCACAGCCACAGGTTTTTTTGAGTCGTCGGCTAAGATTTGTGCGCCTTGTAGGAGGCTGTCGATCTCCTCGGTCTTACGCAGTACGTAGGCGCGGATTCCCATCGCTTGAAGTACCGGTTCGGTCACTGAGCCAAGAGTGGTAAAGCCCCGATCTCCGATATCTCCCGCGTAGTAAATCAAAAGCAGAGTCGGGATCTGAAACTGTAGGCAAGTCGTGGTGAGCGCGTTACAACTGTTCAGAAAGCCGGCGTTCTGCATGATGAGCGCGGTTTTTTTTCCGGCCAGATAAGCTCCCGCACAGATGCCGATGCCTTCTTCCTCCCGGCAAAGCGGCACATGTTTCAATTCGCGCTCCGTCTCCACCGCCCGGATGACTTCCGCTATTTTCTCGTCCGGCAAGGTCGCGACGAAATCAATTCCAGCTTTCTTCAGGCCGGCGACGATCGCTGCGGCGCATTGCTTCGCATTCTGAGCTTCCATCATCTAGCCTAACTTGCTCTAGTGTTCTCTCGCAAATCTCCGACCGGCGCGATCTCGTTTCGATTTGCCAACCACTTCAGAGGCTCCTTCCGATACTGCGAATCCACCTTCGTTGTCAAGCCGAGCGAAACGGCATGGATCAGCGGCTAAATTCCCTTGACAGCCAAACCGCAAGCCATATAGTGATCCCTATGAAAGTTTCGCCGGAAAAAGAAGTCAAAGTCAGCGAGCATCATGTGTGGGTGAGCATAGAAGACGAGCGTGTCTATCTCGGCCTTACCAACTTTATCCAAGGGGCGCTTGGCACGGTGATTTCCATGGAATTACCTGAGATCGGCGACAGAATCGAACAAGACGAAGTATTTGCGGAGCTGGAATCCGTGTCCACGGTCCACGAGCTGCTATCTCCCGTGTCGGGAAAAGTGCTGGCAGTGAATCCGGATCTCGACGATCATCCGTCGATTATCAATGAAGACCCGTACAATGACGGTTGGCTGATCGAGGTTCGACTGATGGATGACTCCAAGCTCGATTCGCTCATGGATATGGACGAGTACTACCATTTTGTCTTCAAGGATAAATTCTGAAACTTCATCTCTCATGTTTCAGCCTAATTTGTCCCGGCTGCTTCTTTCTTGAAAAACCGCCAAACTAACGCCGAGAAGGCTTCCGATCTGTTTTTTGTGCGGTTGACGGACGCGACTTAGATGCAGGATCTTTAAGCGATCCGGCTCTAGGATTCCTGGGTTCGGACGACGAGAAGCGATAGATTACCTCTCCGGGACGGACCAGATTCAATTCCTCGCGGGCGATTTTTTCCAGATAAGAATCATCGTGAAGCAGTCGCGAGATGCGCTGGCGCAGGGCTTCGTTTTCCTTTTGGAGACGAAAGTTCTGTTCATCGAGTTGGGCTTTCTCTCCCCGCAACCGCCAAAGATGAAACACTCCCCGCTCACCGACGATGGCATAAACTGAAAGCAAGAGAATGAGAGACGCCAGAAAATAAAGCGTCCAGCCTCGGGGAATTTGCCATCGTAGTTTCATCTTGGTCAAACCGATAGCAATATAACACATTTTATGCTTTTGTGGCGTTTATCAACTTTTCGGGAGGCCGAAAATGAAAATACAACGGGTTCACGCTCGGGAGGTGCTGGACTCCAGGGGACAACCCACGGTGGAAGTGGAGGTCACGCTCAAGAATCGTGTCGTCGGGCGCGCAACAATCCCTTCCGGCGCGTCGACCGGCGTGCACGAAGCGGTGGAACTGAGAGACGGCGGCAAGCGGTTTATGGGTAAGGGCGTCGCGCGCGCCGTCGCGAACGTCAATGAGAAAATTGCGCCGCGCCTGCGGGGCAAAGAGGCGAGGGAGCAGGAAGCCATCGATCGAATGATGATCGAGATGGACGGGTCGTCGAATAAAGGTCAATTCGGCGCCAATGCGATTCTCGGAGTTTCTTTGGCGATTGCGCACGCTCAAGCGCGCGCCCAAGGGCTCTCATTGTATCGCTACCTCGGCGGGGCGGCGGCAAAGACCCTGCCGGTGCCCATGTTAAACGTGCTGAACGGCGGCGCTCATGCAGACAACAACGTCGACGTGCAGGAGTTCATGATCGTTCCCTACGGGATGAGAAGTTTTGCCGATGCCTTACAGAGCGGGGCGGAGATTTTTCAGACTCTCAAGAAGGTGTTACACGATCGCTCTTATTCCACCAGCGTGGGAGACGAAGGCGGCTTTGCCCCGCGCGTCAAAAGTAACACCGAAGCCATCGAATTGCTGCTGGAGGCCATCACCAAGGCGGCTTACAAGCCCGGAGCGCAGGTCGCGTTAGCCATCGATGTCGCTTCCAGCGGGTTTTACGAAGACGGCGCTTATGTCTTCAAAAAGTCGGACGGCCGTAAGCGGGGTCGAAACGAGATGGTCCGGCTCTACGAAGATTGGGTAAGGCAGTATCCGATCATATCGATCGAGGACCCGTTTGCTGAGGATGATTGGCAGGGATGGCAGATGATGACGGCCGCGTTGGGAAAAAAGATTCAAATCGTGGGTGACGATGTCTTCGTGACAAACAAGACCCGACTTCAACGCGGCATCGAATCCGACGTCGCTAATTCGATTCTTGTCAAGGTGAATCAAATCGGCACTCTGACCGAGACGCTGGAAACCATGGAACTCGCCAAGAGATGGGGATACACGACCGTCATATCTCACCGCTCCGGGGAGACGGAGGATGTGACCATCGCCGACCTCGCTGTAGCGACCAACGCGGGGCAAATCAAGACGGGAGCGCCCTGCCGGGGGGAGCGCACGGCCAAATATAATCAGCTCCTCAGGATCGAAGATGAGCTGGGCAAGAAGGCCGTCTACGCGGGAAAAAAGGCATTTCGTCAGCGGCGCGGGAGTTAAGGTTGCAGCCAGCGGTAACAGCTTCCCACAAGAAAAATCGCGCACGGCAAAGGGAGACTCTCAGACAAAAGAGTGATCGTGCCAACGCCATCGCCGCGGGGTTGGCCCGGGCTTATCCTCTGCTCGAAGTTCCTCTAAAGCACCGCAACACTTTCGAGCTCCTGATAGCGGTGATCCTCTCCGCTCAATGCACAGACGAGGCGGTCAATCGAGTGACACCTGAATTGTTCCGCCGCTATCCCGACCCGGCAAAGCTCGCCGAGGCTTCGACCGAAGAAATCGAAGCGATCATTCGTACCCTCGGCCTGTTTCGGGCCAAGGCGAGGTCGCTACAGCGGTGCGCCCGACAATTGGTCGAGGAGTTTGGCGGACAAGTGCCCTCGTCGATGGCGGAGCTTACTCAGTTGGCAGGCGTTGGAAGAAAGACAGCGAACGTGATTCTGGGTCACGCGTTCGATACGCCGGGCATCGCCGTGGATACCCACTGCAAACGGGTCTCTCGTCGCCTCGGTCTTACACGCCAGCAAGACCCGAACAAAATCGAGCGCGACCTCAATCGGCTCTTACCCGCCCAGGAGTGGACTCAGTCTTCTTTGCGCCTAATTATTCACGGTCGGAGGGTATGTTACGCGCGTAAGCCAGCGTGCGGAAGATGTGTATTGAGTGAGTTGTGTCCCTCGAGTCGTGCGTTCGACTAACCCCTAAACGCTTCCACGTGCACTGCCGTGCCGTACGCCAAAACTTCAGTCACGCCGGGGGTGATTTCATTGGCGTCATATCGCACCCCGATGATCGCGTCGGCGCCGAGTTGCCCGGCGTGTTCGACCATCAGTCGGTGGGCGTCCGCGCGGGCGCGCTCACACAATTCCGTGTACAAAGTGATGTTGCCGCCTAGGAGCGTCTGCAAACTCGCGCCGATATTCCCCACGATACTGCGGGATCGAACCACGATGCCACGCACGACGCCGATATTCTTGGCTACCCGATAGCCGGGAAGCTCGAGTGCCGTCGTAACGAATCTTTCGTCGATTGAGTTCATTTATTGCTGTCTCCTCAAAGGGGTGTTGCGGCCTTCCATGCAGAGTTGAGCCGCGATATTACCACCCTCTTTTGGTAAACCGCAAAATATCCCGGCGAGATTTTTTAGACGGTCGTCCCGGGAGGTCGAATTCCGGCGGGCGTTCCAACCTGAGTTGAGCGGAAATTGCTTCGCGTTTCTGCATGCTCTCTTCGGTTTCTTCGTAAAGCAGCTGGGCTTTGGGAGCCGGACCGCGAAGATGGGTGACGCCTTTTACAATCACGGTCCATTCGTAAGGACCGCGGCGGATATTCAGAGAATCGCCTACGTGAACATTTCGGCTAGATTTGGCGCGGCCGCCGTTGACTTCGACCTTTCCGCCTGTGACGGCTTCGGCGGCAAGCGCGCGGGTTTTAAAAAAGCGCGCGGCCCAAAGCCATTTGTCGATTCGGATTGGCTCGCTGGTTTCTTGAAATTCTTCGTCGCGCATTTTGCCTAGCGGTCAAAGATCGAGAGCCGGGCGTCACGGCCAGTTGAAACTCGGTATGCAATTTTCGTTGAGCAACTTGTAGTTGGTCAGATCCACCTGCAGCGGCGTCACCGAGATGTAACCCTCGTGAACCGCCATACAATCAGTGCCGTCTTCGTGAGCAAACCCAAGATCGTCTCCGCCAATCCAGTAGTATTTTTTGCCGCGAGGGTCCGTCCTTTCCACGATATTCTCCCCGTAGTGGCGTTTTCCTTGTCGGGTGATACGCCAGCCTTTGATTTGTTCTTTGGGCAGTGGAGGAACGTTGACGTTCAGCAACGTTTCGAGCGGCAGCCCTCCTTCCTGGATACGTGAAACCAGAGTTGCCGTAAATTCCGCTGCCGCTTGGAATTTGAAACCTTCGAAGGTCACCAGCGACACGGCGATCGCGGGTACGCCCAAGAGCGCGGCTTCAATCGCAGCCGATACTGTCCCTGAGTAAATAATATCGTCGCCAACATTGGGTCCTTTGTTGATACCCGAAACGACGAGATCAGGACGGACCGGCAAAAGGCCCGTAAGCGCCAGCTTCACGCAATCCGTGGGAGTGCCGTCGACAGCCAGCCGTCCGGGTCCGGCTTCATGAACGCGCAGCGGCCGATGCAAAGTCAGAGCGTGGCTCATGGAATTCTGTTCGCGATCGGGAGCGACGGTATAAATCTCGCCCATGCCCTGGAGATTTTTCTCCAATGCGATGATACCGTCAGAATAAATACCGTCGTCGTTGGAAAGCAGAATAACCATGGCCGTATTCTGGCAAAGAAGCAGCAGACGAACAAGGGCCGGCAAACTCTCGCGGCGGCGGGATCTTGTGTGCCGCGTGTGGCCTAAGGTATAGGTTTTAACCGGATCGAGGAGAAACGGGCGATGGCGAATGCGGAGATCGTTGCTATTGGTTCCGAGCTACTGCTCGGTCAGATTGTCGATACCAATTCCGCCTGGATGGCTCAGCGGCTCACGGCGCTCGGCGTGAACCTCTTTTTTAAATCCGTGGTCGGCGACAACCCCGGACGTATGAAAGAAGTTATTGAAAGGGCGTTGGAGCGAGCGGACGTGGTCATTACCAGCGGTGGGCTCGGACCGACACAAGATGATTTAACCCGCGAGATCGTCGCTGAAGTCACCGGGCGCAAGCTCGTCTTCGATCAAAATTTATTGGCGCAGGTCGAAGAGCATTTCCGCCGCCGCGGTCGGACCATGACGCCGAACAACCGGCGCCAGGCCTACATGCCGGAGGGAGCCATCCCGGTCAGAAATCCCAACGGCACCGCGCCCTGTTTTATCGTCGAAGATTCACGCGGCGTCATTTTCTCTTTACCGGGTGTCCCGGTGGAGCTGAAGCGGTTGTTCGAAAACGAGGTGGAGCCCTATCTGCGCAGACAGTTCAATCTCGCCGAGGTCATCCACTATCGGGTCTTGAAAATCGTCGGCGTCGGCGAGAGCGCGGTAGACGACAAGGTCGGCCACCTGATTGCCAATTCAAGCAATCCGACGGTGGGCGTGCTGGCTCTTCCGGGTCAGGTGGACGTGCGGATCGCGGCAAAGGCACCGAACAAAAATGAAGCCATGAAACTGATCGCGCCGGTGGAGGCGGAGGTTCGAGGATTGTTGGGCAACGCGATTTTCGCCGCCGACGGAGAGACGATGGAACATGTCGTCGGCAGACTGCTGCGCCAGCAGAACCGGACCGTCGCCGTCTACGAAGATATCACCTGCGGTCAACTCGCGGAGCGACTACAGACAGCGAGTTCGGAAAACTTTGCAGCGGGTTTCATTAGCAACGGGAAATCTTCGATGCGCGCGCTGTTGACTCAGGCGCGCGAGCCGAAAGGCATCGACGCGCTACTTGAGGATCCCATCGCTTTGACGGACGAGCTCGCTTGGTGCGCGCGCAAACAGGTGGGCAGCGATCTGGGTCTGGCGCTTCATGCGATTCCTGATCCGGACAGCACTATCCAAAATCTCGCCGGTGGCCAGACTTACATCTCGCTCACCGACGGCAATAAATTCCTGCAGCGGTCGAGCACGATGGCGGGCAGGGGTCAATATGACCGAACGCGCATGACGCTCAACGCTTTCGATCTGTTGCGCACGGCTCTGCTGGAAGGGCTGTCCTGATTTTAAGATTGCGCGGACGGGAGAACTTTCGGCAATAATTCTTCCAAACGCAGAAACGGCTCTTCGAGGCTTTGAATCGCCTCGCTCCAAAACTCCGGCTTTCCGATATCGCTCCCCACGGTTCGCTGCACCACGTTCTCAGCGGTATCGCTGCCTGCGAGCCGTAAGAACTCTTCATATTTAGGCAGAAAGTCTTTGCCTTCTTTCTTGAGCGTGGCGAACAAGCCGCGGCTCAACAGAAAACCGAAGGTGTAGGGGAAGTTATAGAAAGTCAGCCCAGTGATATAGAAGTGTAACTTGGACGCCCAGAAGTAGGGATCCTCCCCGCCTGGTTCAAGCACGTCCCCAAGAATCCGTCGCTGCGTCTCGATCATGAGTTCTTTAAGGCGGCTTACGCTCAGCTCGCCACTCTTTCGCTCTTCGTAAAAGGATTTTTCGAATTCGAATCGAACGGGAATATCCAACAAATAGATCGCGCCGTGACCGACTTCGACGTCGAGCATCATGGCTTTCTGCGCGTCGCTGATGGAGGGATCTTCGAGCAGGCCATGGGTCAACACCAATTCTCCGAAGGTGGAGGCGGTCTCCGCCAGCGTCATGGGATAAATCCGGGCATAAGGGCGCACCTCGCGCATCATATAGCCGTGAAACGCGTGGCCCGATTCGTGGGCCAACGTGAGCACATCGCCGAGCGTCTCATTGTAAGTCATGAAAACGCGAGATTCTTTGCTGAGCATGGAACTGGTGCAGAATGCCCCCGGCCGCTTGCCCGCGCGAGGTTCCCAATCGATCCAATTCCGATCGATCTCGATTTGAAAAAAATGACCGAGCGCCGGGTAGGCGCGGGTAAACGCGTTTTTGACCAGATCCTTTGCTTGGTCCCACGAAAGCGGTTGGCGATTCGGTATATCGATAGGCGCGCCGAGATTGTACCAAGCCACGCCGTTTGTACCCATCGATTTGGCTTTCAGACGAAGGATCCGGCGGGGAATCTCGAGATGGGCGAACAAGGCCTCAAACAGGGCGTTTAGAGTCTTGGCGGAAATGGCCGCCTGGAAAAGAGCAAGGTCGAGAAAGTGTCCGACGCCACGATGGCGATTGAGTGTGAGACGCGTGCCGGCGATCGCGTTGAGCGCGGCGGCTGCCGCATCCTCGACGCTCTGCCATGCGGCGTTGCCGCCGTCGAAGGCGGCCTTTCTGACGCGGCGGTCGGGGTGCTCCAGCAGGGAGCGGCGTTGCGACATCGGCAGCCGCTCGCGGTTGCCGTCGGGATAAAGCATGTCGAATTCCAGCCTCGATGAAATCTTGTCATAGAGCCGTCCCCAGGCCTGTATGCCGTCGAGGCCGAGATCCGTCGCTAGTATTTCTTTTTCCGTGGACATAGCGCGGCGCGCTTCTTCGCGCAGTCGCTTCAGGTAATTCTGCGCGCCGTCCAAAGAATGCTGCGCTATAAAGGATGCGAAAATTTCATCCGGTGTCTCTTTGACGCCGCGGAGCAATTCGACTCTGACCTTCGCGAGTTCTGCGCGCATCGAAGCCAGCGCCGCCTCTTCTTTGAGATAGTCCTCATTGCGCCCGTCGGAGGCGGCAAGGCAGCTCACGTAGGAGCTCAGGTGCGACATTCGCCGAGTGAGAGCTTCGTTTCGGGTGAGCACGTCTTCCCACCCGGAAGCGTTCTCATCGTTCAATGGAAGCAGGGAAGCGGCTCTGTCTTTGAGTAAAGCGATGTCGCGGCGGAGCGCTTCCTTGAACCGGCGCATCTCGGGGCCGTCAAACTGCGGAAAATAGCTGGTGAGATCCCAATTCATCGATCTGTCAAATTTCCACGTGGGTGCCGATCTCTTGTCGCAACGCCTTTTGATACACCAGGTTTGCCGTCGCGACGTCTTGAATGGCTATTCCCACGGACTTGTAGAGGGTAATTTCATCGGCAGTGGTGCGGCCGGTTGTGATGCCCGCGAGAGTTTCGCCGATCTCGGCATGACTATTATTCTCACTTCATCGATGCGACAGGTTGGCGGTAACTGCTTACTGCTGCAATTCTTTGTCAACTGCCTCTATCTCCGATTTGCTTTTGTCTTGACTCTCTTTCAGGGATTCTTTGGCGCCTTCGTAGACTTTGAAGTCTTGCGTCACGGCTTCTTTCACCGCTTCCTTGACCTTGTTCTTTGACTCTCCCTGCGGAGATTCCTCCCTGGGGCTGCAACCGTAGGCAGTCAGCGCCGTAGCCAGAATGACGATCCAAAGATGAAGACGCTGGTTCATCATACTATTTTATCCTTCTTTAGAATTTCCTCCAGGTCCGATCTGTGAATTTCGCCTTCGCGGATGATCTTGATCGCGTCTCCGATGACTTCGACCACGGTGGAACCAGTCTTTGATGTCAGTGTCCCGCCCTCCACGAAGACGTCAATCTTGCCGGCGAAATAGTTCTGGGCTTCACTCACGCTTCGCGCCGGCTCTTTGCCCGAAGGATTCGCGCTGGTGGCGGTTAAAGGATGGCCCAACGCTTGCACGAGTCGCGTCGCAATCGGCTGGCTGGACAAGCGAACGCCGATACCGCCCGTGGCATTGAGCAGAGGCGCTGGTATATCTCGCCGCGCCGGAAGAACCAGGGTTAGGGGTCCGGGCCAAAAATGGTTCATTAATTTCCTTGCTGTGGCTGGTATTTCGTGGACCAGCGTAAGGAGCATCGCCTGATCCGACACGAGCACCGGAATCGGGTTCTTCGGATCGCGACCTTTTAGTTGAAAGACTTGCTCCACCGCGCCACTGTTGAGCGCGTCTGCTCCGAGACCGTAGAGAGTCTCGGTCGGGAAGACAATGACGTTGCCGCGCTTAAGCGCGCTAATCCCCGCCGCGATGTCATCAGCTCTTTTGCTTCGCGCTTTGGAGCTTTCGGTCTCTGTCTTCGACACCCGCGGCCATCTCCTTTTTGAATTCCATGAGCCTGGCAGAAACTTTGGAATCTTTGCGGGCGATAATCTGGGCGGCGAAGATGCCGGCGTTGGCGGCGCCCGCTTTGCCGATGGCCATGGTGGCGACGGGAATGCCGGCGGGCATTTGCACCGTCGCGAGCAGCGCATCAAGACCCTTCAGGCTGGAAGAGTCAATAGGGACGCCGATGACAGGAAGGGTTGTATTGGCGACGATAGCGCCAGCCAGATGCGCGGCGGCTCCCGCGCCGGCGATAATGACTTCCAAACCGCGCTGTTGGGCGTTTGCCGCGTAGTCTGCCGCCTTATCGGGCGTACGATGCGCTGACATGATTCTCGTCTCGTAGGCGATGCCGAAGTAATCGAGCCGTTTTTCGGCCTCGCGCATCACCTCGAGGTCGGAGTCGCTGCCCATCAAAATTCCTACTCGTGGTTTCTTTGCTGAATTCTTCGCCACCTCTTCAATTCTCCTGCAGTGAGCTTATGTCAACGCTCTATGGGCGATGTCTCTTCGGTAGTGCATCCCATCCCAGGAGATCTCGCCCACTGCCCCATAGACTTCACGCACGGCGTCCGCAATATCCCTGCCGTGCGCCGTTACTCCCAGCACACGACCTCCTGAAGTAATCCAACGACCGTTGTCTTTCCCTGTGCCTGCGTGAAAGACGAAACCCTTCTCCCAGTGCGCCAATTTGTCCAACCCATGAATCTCGGCGCCCTTGTCGTAAGATCCCGGATAGCCGTCGGCGCACAGGACGACGCAGACTGCGGCATCGTCGTACCACGCCGCCTGAACCTGGTTGAGCTTTCCATCAATCGTTGCTTCGAGTAATGGTACGAGATCGCTTTTCAGTCGCATCATAATCGGCTGGCATTCAGGATCGCCGAAGCGGGCGTTGAACTCCAATACCTTTGGCCCATCCTTGGTGATCATCAGGCCAACGTAGATCACGCCGCGGTAGACAATGCTCTTTCTTTTCAGGCCGGCAAGCAGCGGGTTGAGAATCTCGTCGAGAATACGGTTGTGGACAGTCGGGGTCACCACGGGCGCGGGACAGTACGCGCCCATGCCACCGGTGTTAGGCCCTTCGTCATGGTCGAACACGCGCTTGTGATCTTGAGAAGAGACCAGCGGCAGAATGTACTCTCCGTCCGTGAGTACCATGAAAGAAGCTTCTTCGCCCACGAGGAATTCTTCAACGACGACTTTCTGGCCGGCTTGACCGAAGGTTTTCCGGACCAGGATCTCGTTAACGGCGGCCTCGGCTTCCTGGCGAGTCGCACAGATGAGGACTCCTTTGCCGCCGGCGAGACCGTCGGCTTTCACGACGTAAGGGGCGGGATACTGGGCAATGTGCCGCTTCGCCGATGCGGCCTCTGTAAACGTGCCGAACGAGGGGGTCGGTATATTGTTCTCTCTCAGGATCTCTTTGGCAAAGGCTTTACTGCCTTCTAACTGCGCCGCAGCTTTGTTCGGACCGAAAATTCTTAAACCGCGGGATTCGAAGAGATCGGTTATGCCGAGCGTGAGTGGCAGCTCTGGTCCGACGACGGTGAAGTCGATTTTTTCTTGTCGAGCAAACTCGGCGAGTTTTTCGATCTGCTCCGAGCCGATGGCGACGCATGCAGCGAGTTCGCCGATGGCTGCGCTTCCCGGCGCGCAGTAGATTTTCTTTACCTTCGGGCTTTGGCTGATTTTCCAGACCAGCGCGTGTTCGCGCCCGCCACTGCCGATAACGAGAACTTTCATTCGCTATTGGGAACGTTAACTCCGAAGATCGAAGATAGAGGACTGCCATTCTCGATTCTCAATCCTCTATCATCGGCTAATGTCTAAAGTGTCTCATGCCGGTGAAGATCATCGCCATCCCGTGTTCATTGGCGGCGGCGATCACTTCTTCGTCTTTGATCGAGCCTCCGGGCTGAATAACCGACTTGGCGCCGGCCTTGGCCGCTTCGTCGATGCCGTCTCGGAAGGGGTAAAATGCATCTGAAGCGACCGCCGAGCCTCTTAGATCGAGGCCGTGAGTTGCTGCGCGCAATACGGCGATCTTGGCCGAATCGACGCGACTCATCTGCCCGGCGCCGACGCCGAGGACCTGATCAGGCGAGGCAAAGACAATCGCGTTTGACTTCACGTGCCGGCAAACCCGCCAGGCGAAATCGAGAGCCTGGTATTCTTCTTCCGTCGGTTTTCTTTCCGTAGCAACCTTGCACGCATGCACGTCGATCTTTCCCGTATCCCAATCCTGAATCAGCATGCCGCCGCGCACCCGGCGCAGATCGTAACCACCGCCTTGGGGCTGCTGGCTCATATCCAATTCCAACAAACGGATATTGAGCAGCCGCTTCGCCGACGAAAGCACGGCCTTTGCCTCGGGTGTAAAGCCGGGCGCAATGACGATTTCGAGGAAAATTTCTTGGAGTTCCTTCGCGGTCTCTTCGTCGACGGGACGATTAAAAGCGATGACGCCGCCAAAAATCGAGACCGGGTCACACGCCTTGGCTTTCCGGAATGAATCCGCCAGCGATTTCTTCGACAGCGCCACACCGCAGGGATTGCTATGCTTGATGGCGATAGTCGCGATGTCGGAAAATTCCAGGACGGTACCTAGCGCGGCATCAGCGTCCAGAATGTTGTTAAAGGACAGTTCCTTGCCTTGAAACTGCTTCGCGCGCCCGATGGCAGGCCCCGTGTCTCCCTGGGTGCCGTAGAAGGCAGCGCTCTGGTGCGGATTTTCACCGTAGCGCAGGTCCTGTATTTTAGAAATTTGAATGTTGACGGTTCGACCCCAGCGCATGGGTTTCTGGTTCTCGTCGACCGAGGCAAAATAATTCGAAATGGCGCCGTCGTAACGAGAGGTGTGCTGAAAGGCTTTGCAGCAGAGACGAAAATGCGTCGCTGGCGAGAGGGAGCATCCGTCTTCTTTGAGCTCGGCAAGTATGGAGCTGTAGTCCTCGGGATCGACAACCACGCCGACCTGGGTATGATTCTTCGCCGCGGCGCGAACCATGCTCGGACCGCCGATGTCGATGTTTTCGACGATCTCTTCAAATGAAGCGCCACGAGCAACGGTCGCTTCGAAGGGATAAAGATTCACGACCAAGAGATCGATCGGCACGATGCCGCGGGTCTTCATCTGCGCCATATGCTCGGGATTATCCCTGAGGGCGAGAATGCCGCCATGGATCTTGGGATGAAGCGTTTTCACTCGGCCATCCATCATTTCCGGAAAGCCGGTCAGCTCCGAGACGTCTCTCACCGGAATTTTGTTATCGCGCAGCAATGACGCGGTGCCGCCCGTGGAAACAATTTCGATCCCCAACTCTGACAGCCCTCGGGAAAATTCCACGATGCCTTGTTTATCGGAAACGCTGATGAGGGCCCTTTGAATCTTGCCCACTGCTACCGCTCCTTCTTGGAATGGTAATAAATGCGGGGAACTCGAGCGCCGATGGAAGTGAGAATCTCGTACGAGATCGTGTTTGACCAGCCGGCCATCTCGTCGGCAGAAATTTCCGCGTTGCCTTGACGGCCGAGGAGAACAACCTCATCTCCCGGTTTTGTTTCCCCTATATCGGTAACATCGATCATAGTCAAATCCATGCAAACTCTGCCGACGACAGGCGCTCTTTGGCCCCGGACAAGCACCTCGCCGCGGTTGGAGAGAAGCCTTGGATAGCCGTCGGCGTAGCCGATGGGAAGCGTGGCAATGAGGCTTTCACGCTGGGTGATGAATGTTTGTCCGTAGCTGATGCTGGTTCCCGGCGACACTTTCTTGAGTTGAAGAATGCTGGTTTTCCACGACAAGACGGGTTTGAGTGCAATCTGGCCGGTCATCGCGGGCGAGGGATAAACGCCGTAGAGCATCAGCCCGGGCCGGACCATGTCGAAATAGGCGGACGGCAACGTAATGGTTGCCGCACTGTTGGCCAGATGAACCAGCGGAGGTGAAATGTTCTCGGAGCGCAGACGGCTGACGATACCCTGAAAGATTTCCAGTTGTTTTCGTGTGTAGTCGCCTTGGACGCTTTCCGCGTGGGAGAAGTGGGAAAAAACGCCGTCGATCTCGAGCGATTTTAGTTTCTTCAATTCAGGCAACCACGAGCCGATCTCCGCCGCAGGCAAGCCGATTCGTCCCATGCCGGTATCAATTTTCAGATGAACATTGAGCGACGTGCCGCGGCTCTGAACCGCTGCATCCAAGCGCCGCAAGCCGTCGATCTCATGCACGACCGGAATCAAGTCGTGCTCGAAGAACTGATCGAGCTGTTCTAGATAAACGCCGGCGAGAACGATGATGGGTGAACGGATTTCTGCCTGTCTCAGTCCGATGCCTTCTTCGAGAGTCGCGACACCGAAAGCATCGCACCCTTCTTCGGCCAAGGCTCGAGCCACGCAGGGGGCGCCGTGACCGTACGCATTGGCCTTCACCATCGATGCAATTTTTATTCGAGGGCCGACTTTTTCTCTGATCTTGTGATAATTCCAGCGCAGCGCTTCGAGATCAATGACGCAAAGGGTCGGGCGTCCTTTGGGAGTTGTGAACATCTATCCAGTCGATGGTTACTGTTGAGCGTTAATGTCAGGACACCTTCGCGCCCGGTTGGACGGTTTTCTCCGGAGTCAGGATAATCACTCGGTCTTCATCGGAAGCGGCGAGAAGCATTCCCTGGCTTTCCATGCCGCGGAGCTTGGCGGTCTCCAAATTGGCGACCACAACGATTTGCCTGCCCACGAGTTCTTCCGGCGTGTAATGATTTCTGATACCTGCGCATATTTGGCGCTGTTCGGTTCCCAAGTCGATTTGGAGCACCAGCAGCCGATCGGCGTTGGGATGAGGCTCGGCGGATTTGACAGTTGCCACTCTGAGTTCCACATTTCGAAATTCATCAATGGAGATCATCCGAACCTCATTTATCGTGCATGCTGTTTACTTCAGGAAGATAGCAGAACATGTTCGTCAAAGAAAGATTTTGGGGTTTCGGGATTTCATGCGAGTCTGGACAACCAAAAACAACGGACGATCCGTTGAGGCACTGGAACGGTCCCAACGGTTACGAAAATCTGCAACTTGTTTCTCCGTGAAGCGCGAGCCGCTGCCTCCGCTTTGTCAGGGAAAGACTCCGAAAGCTATTCGGAAGCCATTTTGCAGACACCTCAGCGAGAAGCTCAAGATCTGACAAAGGACCGCTTTAACCGTGCGAGGAATAAACAAGCTGAGATTGCCACGACGATCCGAGACTTGAATTTTAGTCCGCTAATGAGACACGCCTCCAGCAATTTGATCAGCGGTGTCTAACCAATCGAGCTCCGTTGTCACACCCAAGAAAAAGCGGCGAAAGGTATCATCGACGAGCCGTCGCGCGTCCTTACCTCGGGAAGCGTTAATCATGTCGAGTGCGCTTTGGTAGGATTCGATATGAAGAGGATCAGCGTCTGGCCGATCGAATTCCTGCAATAGCTTGTCCAGCGCCTTGTCAAGAATGTCCATATTCCCCCGGCTCCGAACGTAGCCGCAGGCGGCAACAAATCCTAGCAAGAATGGGTCTCCATTCATCATGAGGAAACGTTGATTCGGGTTCGACTCATAAGCCTGTGTGATCTTCGAGTGAACCTCGGCACTGATGCGTTTCAACGTTCTTATGATGTCGGAGATGTCGCCGATGTTGTCCAAGTAAGGCTGATTCTCGTCAAGAAAACGCTCCGTTTCGACCGCAGTGGTCACCTGGGCGTTATGAGTGATAAATGCTTGCGTGGCCAGCACGATGTCTGACCCCAGAAATCTATCCTGCGGTCTTCGTTCTCCGGGCATTCTGCCGATGTCCTCCCAAATGGGAATTCCCTCGCTTTTCAAATGTTCGATCAACGGCTTTTTCATAATCTCTAACTGCACTCGCAAGCTCATGCGCCGCTGGCTCGAGTTGAAGGTAACCATATAGTGGAGCAGGCCCGCGAGGCCGATCGCATAAAAGATCTCGTACCGGATGACCCGCTGGAGAAGGTTTTCCGTGGCCAACTCGGGTTCACCTAATCGTTTCACGGACTCCGCGAAGAAGTTCCAGCCCTCTTGAGGGATAACGCCGTCTTGTACAAGTTGCTCACGGCGCCAAACCAATAAAATGGCAATCAGAAAGCAGTAAAGCCTCTGAAGGCCGTCAATAATCGAGAACCGAATGTTCCCGTCATCGAGCGAGCGGACCCCGCCCGCCCGGCTCAACGCCGCTATCTTGCTCTCTGGCATCGCCGCGCCGTCAATGAAGTCTCGTATGAGCCTGCGGTAGATCGGATCGGTCATATGATCGAAAGGCGGACGTTGAAAGAAATTGTCCTCGACCGACAGTCGTTGGATATAACTTCCGAGCGACTCCCGCGTATGGCCGATCTTGCCCTGCGTCTTGGGATCTTCGACTTCGGGCCCCATTATCGTGATTGGACCCGGCGGCGACAACACCGAAGCGAAACCGGCGCTCTGAAGCTCCTGCACCAGGTTCACGACCACGTCATGCAACTTTCGAGTGCGCTCTAGTCTCGTGGGTTTTTTGATTCGAAGGTCTCTCTGACTTCTCAGGGTCTTGAGCTCCCGCTTGACGGACCGCGTGCTTGCCGCAACGTCGGGGGTCTCAGAGCCTCTCGTCACGAACTCATTCGAGCCTTTTCTACCACCTTGGTTGTCTGTCATCTGGTCTCCTTTCTCAACCCAGCATTTGCTGAGTTGCAGGGGAAATTTTTGGATCTCTCTTAAGTAGGTCTAAGGTTTTTTTCCAGAGTGCCTTCGCGGCGCCTAGCGTGCAAATCTGGAACGCCCCAACGAAGCCTCTCGATATAGACTTTCTGAAGGATAATGTCGGTACCCAGGCCTTTTCCTCGATCCTTTTAAAGAACCTCGTACGAGCCGGGTGAAATGAAAAGAATTCTAAGGTAGATAGCGAAAATCTGTTGGAGGGAACGTGTGGATTAAGCGGTTGTCTGATCGTTCGGTGTGACGATTCAATCCACCTATGGACAGCCAATATACACATGTGGGCTGCAAGAAACAATAAAAAAAAGAGCTTTAGGGCAAAAAAAAGAGCTTTAGGGCTTTTCTTTCCCGCCGCCTGCCAGGTGTGACAGGTCGGGCGCGGAAACCAATCTGTCGGAGAGTCCTTGCGCTGATTGTATGAGGGGGTTAGTTTTATGCCGACAAATGGCCGAGAACGATCATGCGACCATCCAGCTGTGCGTTCCATGTTCTGACCTTTAGGAAATTCTCTTGCTGGACGCTCTGAACGGCTAATATCGGCTCGATTCCGTTTGGGGGTGATAACTCGGTGATACAGAACGGCGATGAGCAAAAAGCATATTCTGGTTCTTAGTGTTTCCGCTGGCGCGGGTCATGTCCGCGCGGCACAAGCTCTGTGCGCTGCGGCTGAGCGAGGGTTTCGGCAGTTGCGGTTAACTCACGTCGACGTCATGGACCTGGTGCCGGCCGGCTTTCGCAAGCTCTATGCAGATTCGTATATCAAGCTGGTCGAGAAAATGCCGCTGGCCTGGGCCTACCTCTATCAGTATACCGATCAACGCTCTGCCAAGTCGCTATTCGATCGGCTGCGGCGGAACATCGAGCGCTTGAATACGCGTAAGCTCAATCGTGAGTTGAAGCGCTTGGCCCCGGATGCGATTATCTGTACTCATTTTCTGCCCGCCGAATTGTTGTCGCGCCGCCTTGCGAGGGGCAGACCGACGCCGCCAGTTTGGGTGCAAGTGACCGACTTCGACGTGCATGGGTTATGGATCCATCCGCATATGCAAGGCTACTTTGCCGCCAACGACGAAGTCGCTTGGCGCATCGCCGCGCGGGGCATTGCACCGAAACAGACGTTCATCACCGGCATCCCCATCATGCCGCAGTTTTCCGCTGCACCCGCTCGCGCCGACTGCGCTCTCGAGATTGGACTTGATCCACGCAAAACTACGCTGCTGATAATGTCGGGCGGCGTCGGCATCGGCGGAATCGAAGCGCTGGCGGAGCGACTCGCGTCGCTGCAACACGACCTGCAGGTTATTGCTCTGGCAGGTCGAAACGAAGCGTTGTTGGGAAAGCTGCAGGGCATTGCCCGGCGCTATCCGGCCCGGCTGTTGCCCATGGGTTTCACCCGCACCATCGAACGCGTGATGGCGGCGGCGGACATCGCGATCACGAAACCCGGCGGGCTGACCACGTCCGAATGTCTAGCGATGGGCTTACCAATGATCGTAATATCGCCGATTCCCGGGCAGGAGGAGCGCAATGCGGATTTCCTGCTCGAATCGGGCGCGGCGCTAAAAGCGATCGACGCTGCGGCCCTCGAATACAAGCTCCGTCTGCTGCTGGAGCAACCGCAACGATTGGCAGCGATGCGAGAACGGATGCGGGCCCACGCAAAGCCGAATGCCGTGGCAAACGTTCTGGACCTGGTATCGGGACGCTTGTGAGCCGTTATGAAACGCGTTGCCATCGCTATTTTATCAACGTTGCTCTACATCGCGCTGCTGGCGTTGTTTTTTGCCCAGGTGGAAATCCAGATTGAGGGACCTACTGGCTGGGCCGCTAATCTGCCGACGTGGCGCGTCGAGCAGTATTGGTGGCTGGATTGGTTCTGGGGCGGCCGACCGCTGACCGGCTATCACCTGTGGGTGTTTTCGTTCATGGCCCTTGCCTTTCACCTGCCGATCGCGCTGCTACAGCGATGGTCATGGCACATCGAGCTGCGCATTCTCGGTGCCTTAGCGCTGTTCTGGATCATCGAAGACTGGCTTTGGTTCGTGATGAATCCGGCCTACGGACTGGTCCGCTTTTCGCCGCGATTCGTGCCATGACACAAGAGCTGGATTGATCCCATGCCGACCGATTACTGGACGTTTGGCAGTATCAGCGTGGTATTGCTAATGGTGTCGTTTGCTCATCGAAATGCGAAAGAATAGGACGACGATCATTTTATTCGCGCTGTGGTTATTGTGTGGAGCCATGCTATCGGCCGCTGAGCGGCCCGAAGAGTGGGCACAACCGATCGTGCTTGAAGGGGTTCGGGATGCGCAATCTGGAGCGACTTGGAGTCAAGACCGTGATCAATCTGCGCTCTTTACATTCGGACAAGCACAAGATCGAGGGTACGAGTTTGCTCAATCCGCAGTTGCATATCCTGACCTGGAAGATTCAGGATCAGCAGGTCATCCAAGTTCTCAAGATGCTGCGACGGTCGGAAAACGGCCCATTCCTAATTCATTGTCAGCACGGCGCTGACCGCACCGGGTTGATGAGCGCCATGTATCGGATCATCGAACAGGGCTGGACCAAGGAAGCCGCGATTCGGGAAATGATCGAGGGCGGTTATGGCTACCACCCGATGTGGCGAAACATCATCCGCTACATTGAGCAAGTAGACGTCGAGAAGATCCGGAAAGCTTTAGAGTAGGGTTTTTTCGAACATAGCGGGCGGGAATAGTGGTGATGGCAAACTCGACAATGCGACAAACTTTTTGTCGATTTTTTTCAATATTTTGCCTGCTGTCGTTACCGACCTCGGCGCATGCTCAGGAGCCGACGGCAGCGACAGCCCTTCGCGACATCCAGAAACACGTACAACTTCGACCCGTCAAAGCTGTCGCATACTCGCTGAAGCGGGAAGGTCGCTAAAGTTCTTTCTCCGGTTGACTGCGCAGCAAAATGAGATGAGAACTGACCGTCCAATCGCAATCACTGTGTTCGCCGTCATCCTTGTCGTGGCGAGCGCCGCGCAGTCGCAGAGACTGCTGTACCCGACGGCCCGAAAAGGCGACGTCGTGGATGATTACTTCGGAACAAAAATCGCGGACCCGTATCGCTGGATGGAGGAGCTCGATTCCAAGGAGCTGGCCGAGTGGGTCGCCGCCCAGAACAAACTGACTTTCGATTATCTGGAGCGCCTGCCGCTGCGCCAACATTTTCGGCAGCGCATCACCGAACTGTGGAACTATCCGAGGATAAGTATCCCGGTCCGCGAAGGCGGGCGTATCTTTTATCGGAAGAACAGCGGGCTCCAGCGGCAGTCGCCGATTTACATGCGGGCGAGCCTGATGGCGCCACCCACTCTCATCATCGACCCGAACGTGCTTTCGCCTGACGGATCAGTTTCGCTTGCGAACTATGCGCCTTCGCCGGATGCCCGGCTCCTGGCTTACACCCTGTCGGACGGCGGCGCAGACTGGCAAACGGTGCGCGTGCGCGAGATCGGCAGCGGCCGCGACCTGCCGGACGAGGTGCAGTGGATGCGCTTTTCCTGGTTGTCATGGACGAAGGACGGCAAGGGTTTTTTCTACTCGCGCTATCCCGAACCGCCGAAGGGAAAGCACCTCCAGGCGTCGCTGTCGGGGCAAGCCCTCTATTACCACAGGGTGGGCACACCACAGTCGGAGGATCGGCTGATCTACGAGCGCAAGGATCTGCCCACGTGGTTTATCGGCGGCTCGGTAACCGAGGACGGACGCTACCTGCTCATCAGGATGGCGCAAGGCTCCGGCAACCAGAATCGCCTCTACTACACGGATCTCGGCAATCCGAGCCGGCCAAAGTTGGACGCGGAGATCAAGCCGATTGTTGAGGAGGACGGCGCTGAATACGCGGCCTTCGGCAACATCGGCCCGGTGCTATACCTCCGCACGGATTTGAACGCGCCGAATCGAAAGATCGTCGCGGTGGACCTAAGAAATCCGAAGCGCTCCGCTTGGAGGACCATCGTGCCAGAGAGAAAAGAAGCGATTCAAAACGTGGATTTGATCGGAGGGCGAATCGTTGCCGAATACCTGGTGAATGTGCGAAGCCGGCTCGCGCTGTTCGATCGCGCCGGGCGGCCGCAGGGAGAAATTGCGCTTCCTGGCGTAGGAACAGTCGTTGGCATCGGCGGACGCGAGGACTCTCCGGAAATTTTCCATGCCTTCACCTCGCCGCTCTACCAGACCACGGTCTTCGTATACGACCCGCGGACCAAGAAGAGCACGCCGTTCGAGGCAACAGATTCGGCCATAGACGTGAGCCGGTATGAGACCCAACAGTTTTTCGCCATATCGAAAGACGGCACGCGTGTGCCGTTTTTTCTCACTGCACGAAAGGACCTGCCGCGCGATGGTGATAATCCGACCATGCTCTACGGCTACGGGGGATACTCGATCGTCACCATGCCGGTTTACCGTCCGCACGCGTTAGCATGGCTGGAGCTCGGAGGAATTTGGGTAACGGCGAGCCTTAGGGGCGGAGGCGAATACGGGGAGGCCTGGCACAAGGGCGGGATGGTAGAGAACAAGCAGAACGTCTTCGACGACTTCGTCGCGGTGGCCGAGTACCTCGTGAATGAAAAATATAGTTCCCCGGCCAAGCTCGGGATCATCGGCGGTTCAAACGGAGGCCTGCTCGTGGCGGCGGTCGCGGAGCAGCGACCGGATCTTTATGCCGTGGCGCTGCCGGCAGTCGGAGTCATGGACATGCTGCGCTACGACAAGTTCACCGGCGGACGTGCTTGGATCCCAGAATACGGCTCCTCTTCCGATCCCGAGCAATTTAAATATCTCATCAAGTATTCGCCGCTGCATAACATCAAGCCGGGAGTCTGCTATCCGGCCACCTTGGTAACGACGGCGGATCACGACGACCGCGTGGTGCCGAGCCATTCCTTCAAGTTCACTGCAACACTGCAGGAGGCGCAAGGCTGTGACCGGACCGTTCTTATCCGTGTAGAGACGAAGGCTTCGCATAGCTACCGCCCCACCGACAAGCTGATCGCGGAGCTGGCGGACGAGTGGGCATTCGCCGCTCGGCAGATGGGGATGGAGGCGACACGGGTAGCGCCATGAAAAACGCCATTCCATATTGGCATCACGGCTTGGCCGAGCCTATCATTCGGAAAGGGCAATAAACTTTTCCATCCTTGTAGAGATTGCGCTGGTTAGCCGCGATTGCGCCTCGTGTGGCGTTTCATTTTATCGACAAGGACCGGATTCAGCAAGGAGGTCGGGGCGCGCGGCGGGCGGGTTGTGTCGATTAAGTGGAACCGCTTTGGGTTCCTGCCTAACTGCGGCCATCGCGTAATCGTCTGATGTTGTTCTGCTTCGCTCACCCTTCATGAATCGTTGGCTGCTGCTTCTTCCAGGGAATCGAAATTATGCGATGCCGCACAAATTTCTCGGCTTGTATCAGGTGCTCCCAATAACGCCGTCGCTTTCGGAGTTATACTGCCAGCTTAGGTTCAGTCTCGCCTGCTTCGCTCGACCTGCTTTGTAGATAATAAACCAGTAGCCCAATGGCAATACTGCCGAGGCTAACATATTTCGTCGCGCCGTTAGACAAGACGATGCTGAGCAAGCAAAGGGCAACGGGCGGAACGCTGATGGCGATCACACCGGGAATTCCGAACGGCACACGATAGGGGCGGGACATCTCCGGCCTTTTAAGACGCAGCCAGATGAGCGCGGCGAATTCCAACACGAGCGCAGTGGCGTAGAGAAACATATCCACTTCGATGAGTTCCTGGAAGGAAAATGGAATGAGCGCAGCGAGCCCCAAGCTGTTGACCACAATGGAAAACCACGGTGTGGCATATCGAGGATGGAGCGTCGCCAGCCGTCGGAATAGCATGCCCCGTTCAGCCATCGCAAAAGGGACGCGGGCGGAAGTACAAAGAAGAGCGTTGAGCATGCCAACAGCGCTCACGAGTCCCGCGAGGGTAAGCCACATGCCCAGCCAAGAACCACCAACTTGCGCCGCTACCGTCGGGAAATAGCCTTCCTTCCAGGCCGGCCAATCCGTGGCGGCGCTCACCCCAACCGCGATCGGCAGCAGGTAAATCAGAGTCACCAGCACGACCGTGGCGGCCATCGCGCGCGGATAGCTTCGCTGCGGTTCATCCACCTCGCCGGCGCAGCAGCCGGCGTTGTCCCATCCGGAGGTGTTCCAGAGCAGGATGCTCAAAAGCAACGCCCAATCAATGTGGCTCGTTCGGGTGAGCCAGACGGCGGTTTCGACACGCGGCGCGCCCAACAAAACCATCACTGCAAAAGGTGCTACCACCAGCAGGGTGAACACGATCGAAGCGAAGCCGACGAGGCGAATGCCGCGCACATTCATCCACGTAACCACGCTGATGACCGCGGTGCCGATCATCCAACGCTCGAGCGGCGGCATGTCGCCGCGCAGATAGGCGAGGTAGTCAACGAACATGACCGGATAAAGCGCATTATCCGCGAAGCTGCAAAGCCAGCTGATCCAGCCTTCCTGAAATCCCCAGAACCTACCGAAGCCTTTTTCCACCCAGACGACATAACCGCCATCTTCCGGCATGGCAGCCGAAAGCTCGGCGGTCATAAGCGCAGTCGGAAAACTCCAGAGCCAGGGTAGAAGGAGAATGGCCAATAGAACAATCAGCGGACCGCCCGCGCCGACGGCATCTTCCAAGCCGAAAGCGCCGCCAGCGACGCAAAAGAAAGTGACCGCAACTAGCCCCGTGCAATCAAGCGCGCGACGCGGGCGCAACAGAGGGGGTCCGTTTGTCGACGAAGCTGGTGTTGGCGCTTTCAATAAATCAACATCCAATCAGTGTCTGGTTATTTTTACGGCGTCGGAGTTGGAGAATATAGAGCCGCGATCCCTTTTGTCAACAAAAGTATCAATCGCGAGCTGGTAAAAATTCCTTTGTCGGGGCCAGCCAAAGTTGATAGACTCACGACCAAGTCCCTATGAGCACATCCGCGCGAGAGAAAAGGCGGTCGATGCAGGACATCAAGGCTAAGGTCTTCGACCAAGTCTGGGACGTCGAGTCTGCGGATCTCACCCGATTCAGGCGGCTGTTTCATTCGTTGATAAAAATAAGCCTGATGGTCGTGCGGGACTTTTTCGAAAATCTGCTGAAGCTTCAGGCGATGGCGCTGGCCTTCAAAACGCTGCTCTCTCTGGCGCCGCTCTTAGCGGTCGTCTTTTCGATCCTCAAGGCTTTCGGCGTGCACAATCGCATGGAGCCCGCGCTTTCCGAGGCGCTGGCACCGCTGGGGGAAAAGGGCCAAGAGATCACCGCTTATTTGATTGGATTTGTCGATAAAATGAGCGCGGGCGCCCTCGGCAGCGTCGGTTTGGTGACTCTCTTTATCACGGTCCTTTCATTGATGGGAACGATCGAGGAGGCCTTCAACCGCATTTGGCGTGTGAAATCGCCGAGAAAACTGGCGCGAAAATTCAGCGATTACCTGAGCGTTCTCCTCGTCGGCCCAGTGTTGATCTTTGCCGCCCTGACGGTTACGGCCACATTGCAAAACAATACGTTCGTCCAACAGCTCGTGTCGTTAAAACCCTTCGGAACGGTGATACTCGAGCTGCTTCGACTGCTGCCCTATCTCACGCTCTGGGGCGCGTTTACGTTTTTCTACTTTTTTATTCCGAACACCAAGGTAAAGCTCAAATCGGCTCTAGTCGGCAGCCTTGTCGCCGCGGTGCTCTGGCAGACCGTCGGTTGGGGATTTGCCGTTTTTGTCGCTTCTTCGACGCGCTACTACGCGATCTATTCGAGTTTCGCCATTTTGTTGCTCTTTTTGTTGTGGCTGCACGTGAGCTGGGTGATCGTTTTGATGGGAGCCCAAGTGGCCTACGCTCACCAACACGTGGACTTTTATCAGGGCGAGAGAGAAATCCTGGTCCACAGTCCGGCGGGCAGGGAGAAACTGGCGCTTCACCTCATGTTTTTGGTCGGCCGCAATTTCTACCACGGATTCGACCCGATGAGCGTTTCAGAGCTGGCGACGGCCCTCTACCTTCCCGCCGGACTGGTGCGGGATTTCATGGAGATGTTTCAACAAGCTCGGCTGGTGTTGCCTTTGGCCGATGGGGAAACTTTTGTCCTGGCGCGTGATCCGGAAACCATTAGCATTAAAGAGATTCTCGATTGCGTGCGGAATTCCGGCAAAAAGATCAAAGCTCAGATCAACCGGACGAAAGAAGAAAATGAGATTGATGAAATACTCCTTGACGTTGACCAGTCGGTAACTGATGCTCTTGAGGGGAAAAGTCTGCAAATCTTTATCGTCAAATTGAGTCCGGCGCAATCTCGAGGGTAATTTGCAATCGGCTGATGCTATCACCTTCGTCGGAATAACTGTTTAAAAAACGAGCCTAACCCCTTCTCCGTATTTTCACCCATTCCTCGCTTGAGCAGCTTTTCGCTGTCCAGATTTACGGATGGATTTTCCAACGGCCCGGTGATCTTTAACGGCACTACGATTCGCCCCTGACTGTCTTTGAAAAAAGTTGCCGTCCTGCCTCTGCCGGCGCGAGACAAGGCCAACCCGGAGAGCGCGGTCTCGATGGCCATATCCAAAGTCGGCTGATTCAGTGTCATGGTGCCGCCGCCGTTAGCTTCCATTTGTGGGTTGATCAGATGAATGCGCCTGAAGTCAGCGAAGCCGCCCGCGAGAGTAAATTCCGTTTCCAGGGTCTTGAAAGTAGTGGCTTCTCGCCCTTGTTCTTTCGAGAGGCCGATCATGCCGGTGACTCGCTGGATCTTCTTGATGAGATCGACGTTGGTCAGCTCTCCGTCTCTCGCCACCAGCGCTCCATTGCCTTGCAAGCGCCGGCTGACGGAGCCACCACCGAGCGGCAGCTTAATAAAAACTTCTCCGCTCAAGTTGCCCTTCAGCGCTCGTTTACCGTTGACTTTCACGTCCTTGAATAGGCCCCGGATTTGGGTCGCGAGATTGTTTGACGGCCCCGTAACCGTCATGTGTAGTCCCATGGGTCCGGAAATCTCCGTATCGCGCGGAGCCAGGCCGAAGACAGAGAGAACCTGGAAGACGGATTTGGCATCGACTGGATCGCTGGCCAAACTGAGATTGACGAGAGGGACCGTAGAAAGATGGCTCAGGCTTCCTTCGACCGGCAGATTTAGATCTTGAACCTTGAGACGATTTTGTTTCAGGTTCAGCGTAGCCTGGGTTTCTTGATAGCTGAGAAACCCTTCCAAAGAGATCGTTTTCAACCCGGGATAACTAAACGACGCCCGGTAAGGGAACGGATGATCGCCGGAGAATTCCTGGAGAGACAGGTCGATGCCGTTGATGCTTACCGGTTTTTGTCCTTTGGTTTCGAAATTGAGCTGCCCGTCTTTGATGCGCATCCGAGCGGGTAGAGCTAGCGGAATCACCGCAGACTCTTGGGACTTAGGGGGCGCATTTTTTTTCTTACGGCCATTTTTCTTGGCTAACGGAATCTCTTTACCGGCGAGGTCGGCATAGTTGAAAGTCCCGTCCGGCTGTTTGAGTAAGTTGATAACAGGCTTTTCAAGGACAAACTCGGTGACCTCAAGGTGACCGCGCAACAGAGGCCAAAGCTTGAGCCTCAGTTGGAGCTGCTGAGCGGCAAAGAAAGTGTTGTCCGGGAAAGCCGGACTATCGAACACTTTCAGACTGGAGAGCCGAATCGACGACGTCGGTATCAGACTGAGACGCACCTCGCCGACATCCACGCGCCGGTGAAGCGCTTCCTCGATGATCGGCAAGTAGGTTCGTTTGAAAATTCCGAGATCGACAAAAGCCGGTACCATAAAGATTACGGCTATCAAAAAAACCACGAAGCCTAGGCCGATCCACAGGACCTTCTTCACTGCTGAGCTGATCGGCCAAGCCGACGGCGTCGGCAGAGACAGTGGCGGAGCGGTTTCCGTATCGTTGGATAAAGCCATGTCGAAGCCAGACTATACGCCAATGGAGATCGTTTCAATAACTGACCGTGACTTCCGATGGAACGACAGTAGCGACGGAAGAAAGGATTTGTTACCATAGCCAACTTTAAAAGGTCTGCCTGTTTTGGAGCTCGCACTCGAAATCCTGCCGCAAGTTCTGGTGGACGGCATCGTCCTGGGCTTCATGTATGCTCTGATCGCTCTGGGCTACACCATGGTTTACGGCGTCTTGGAGTTCATTAACTTCGCGCACAGCGAAATCTTTGTCCTCGGTTCGTTTGTCGGCGTGGAGATTCTTTTGATGCTGCAGAGCGCCGGACAACTGACAGCATGGCCTCCGGCCCTCGTCCTCCTTCTCGTGATCGTCGCCGGCATGGTGATCAGCGGGCTGGCAGCCATGGCATTGGAGCGAGTGGCCTATCGCCCGCTTCAAGGCGGGCCCCGACTGGTTGCGCTTATTTCCGCCGTCGGCGCTTCATTTTTTCTCCAAGACGCCCTGCGTCTTTTCGAGAGTCTTTGGCGTAACACTTTTTATCTTAGCTATCCGACCTTGGATCTTCTTGACGAGACCGTGCCATTGACGACGAATTTGGTCGTGCCGGTGAAGTCGATCCTCGTCATCGTAACGGCGCTGCTCATGCTTGCGGCCCTCCATTTCTTCGTTAATCGGACCCGGGTCGGCACGGCAATTCGCGCCGTCGCGCAAGATCCCGAAACCGCTTCGCTGATGGGGATTCCCGTCAATCGGGTCATCGCTCTGACGTTCTTCGTCGGCGGCGCCATGGGCGGGCTTGCGGGCGTTCTGTTCGGCCTCCATTACAGTTTGGTGAATCCGTACAGCGGGTTCGCTCCCGGGATAAAGGCATTTACCGCTGCTGTGCTCGGCGGCATTGGCAATATCCCGGGCGCGATGTTGGGCGGAATGGTGCTCGGCTTGTTGGAAGCCTTCGCGGCGTCCTATCTCTCCATCCTTACCAACGGCGCGTTCGGCGCGGAATACAAAGATGTCTTTGCCTTCCTGGTGCTCATTCTGATTTTGATTTTTCGCCCCTCGGGCTTGCTCGGCGAGAAATTGCGCGAGGGACGAGCGTGAGTTGCGCAGGCACGACGTTCGGATTGATCGCTTACATCGCCGTAAGCTGGTCGTTGGCCTTTTTCTTCCCGCAATCCGTGCTGGCGTTCCTGCTCTTCGAAGCTTCTTTGCTTTTGATCTATTACCTGCCGGTCCATCCCAAGATGAAGTTTTATATGGGCGCGTCGGTGCTGTTGGTGCTTATGCCAGTTTTGGGTTTCGTCAACGGCTACTATTTGGAAGTGGCGGTCCAGATTGGTATCTACGTGGCGCTGGCGCTCGGGTTGAACATCGTGGTGGGCTTTGCCGGGCTGCTCAATCTCGGATTTGTTGCCTTCTATGCGATTGGCGCCTATTTGTGGGCCATCTTCGGCTCACCGCAAGCCAACGCGTTCTTGCCGGGCGGTTTTTTTCCGCTCTCGCCGGCATGGTTTTTCGTTTTTCTTTTATTGAGCGTGGCCGTCGGAGCTTTGGCCGGAACGCTCTTGGGACTGCCGGTCTTACGGCTCCGGGGAGACTATCTCGCCATCGTGACCCTCGGTTTCGCCGAAGTGGTGCGCGCCTTGGTCAATAACCTGGACAAGCCCATCAATTTTACCAATGGGCCCCAAGGCATAGCGCCGATTGAGAAACCGCCGCTCTTTTTCCGGCCACTGCTGGAATTCTTCGGCATTCAATTCGAACCCGCCAAGCTCTATCCTCTGTATTTCTATTTCCTGGTGCTGTCGCTTGTCATGGTCATTATTCTCGTAACGCGCCGACTGGAAAACTCGCGCATCGGCCGGGCGTGGAAAGCGATTCGCGAGGATGAAATCGCAGCCGCCGCGATGGGCGTCCCGGTGGTTCGAACGAAGCTCTTCGGCTTTGCCGTCGGAGCGTCGTTCGCTTCGGCGGTGGGAGTCCTGTTTGCCGCCAAGCAGGTCTTCATCAATCCGGAAAGCTTCACCTTCATGGAATCCATCGGCGTTCTCGCGATGGTGATTCTGGGCGGAATGGGATCCGTTCCAGGCGCGATTCTCGGAGCCACCGGCGTGACGATTCTCAACCTGCAATTGCTCAAGGGCCTATCTCTCTGGCTCAATTCGCTGCGGCAGTCGGGCGCGGTGCTGTCGATACCTTTTCTTGGCAGTTATTCCTTGAGCCAGCTCCCGGCGCAGTTCGAACCGGCGAAATATGAGCGCATGGTGTTTGGTTTGATTTTGATTCTCATGATGATTTTTCGGCCGCAGGGGGTCCTCCCGCCGCGGGAGGACCGGAAGCTGTAACATGTCACTGTTGGAGCTCCGCGACATATCCAAGAGGTTCGGCGGCCTGCAGGCGCTCGCGCGTGTGAGTCTTAAACTGGAAGAGGGAATGATCGCCTCGCTGATCGGACCCAACGGCGCGGGTAAGACCACGCTCTTCAATACTCTGACGGGCATTTACCGCCCGGATGCGGGGGAGATCCGCTTTCAGAATCGTCCCCTGGTTGGCTTGAAGCCCGAGAAGATCACCAGCGCAGGCATCAGCCGAACGTTTCAGAACATCCGGCTCTTTTCGCACATGACGGTGCTGGAGAACGTCCTCGTGGGGATGCATTCGCGGACGCGCACGAGCCTTTCCGATATCTTGCTCGGCACGCGCAAATTTCACGCTCGAGAGCAGGCGGCCAAACGCAAAGCCATGGAATTGATCGAGCTGACCGGCCTGACGGGCAGAGAAGGCGAATGGGCGCACCGGCTATCGTATGGAGAACAGCGCCGACTCGAGATCGCCCGCGCCTTGGGGGCGGAACCAAAGCTACTGCTGCTCGACGAGCCGACGGCGGGGATGAATACCAGCGAGGCCTATTCTCTGATGAATCTTTTCAAAGGGCTCGTCGGCCCCTATGTCCAGGCGATTCTTCTCATCGAGCACAATATGCGCGTGGTGATGGGAATCTCTCATCGGGTACACGTTTTGGATTACGGCGAGAAAATCGCCGAGGGGCATCCCGACGAAGTGCGCCAGAATCCGCGGGTGATCGAGGCCTATCTCGGGCAAGGCAGGTGGTCGGAGAATGCTCACGGTTAGCGGCATCCACGTGTACTACGACGCCATTCATGCACTGAAGGGCGTCTCGTTCTCCATCGAAAAAGGAGAGCTGGTCACGTTGCTCGGCGCCAACGGCGCGGGCAAAACCACCACCCTGAAAACGCTCTCCGGTTTGTTGCGGCCTCGCCGGGGCACCATCGATCTCGAAGGAACTTCTCTGGAGAAAACCGACCCCCATGAGATCGTGCGCCGCGGTGTCGCCCATGTGCCTGAAGGAAGAAAAGTTTTTCCGCGCTTCACCACGCTCGAGAATCTGCATATCGGCGGTTTCAGCCGCGCCAAGGCTGCTCTAGGACCGGAGCTCGAATTTGTCTTCGCCATGTTTCCCCGATTAAAGGAGCGTCAAAAGCAATACGCCGGCACGCTATCCGGCGGGGAGCAACAGATGCTCGTCATCGGGCGCGCGCTTATGGCCAAGCCGAAGTTGCTGCTGCTCGACGAGCCTTCCATGGGGCTCGCGCCGAAAATCGTCGAACAAATTTTTAATAATATTCAAGCCATCAATCGCGCGGGCGTTACAGTTTTGCTCGTGGAGCAGAACGCGGCGATGGCCCTGGCGATTTCCCATCGGGGATATGTTCTCGAGACCGGCAACGTGATCTTGGAAGGAAAATCCAGCGAACTTACGGGCAATGATCGGGTGCGACAGGCCTATCTGGGTGGTTGATTATCTCACGATTTCGCTCGCGAGACTTTCAATTCGAGCGGCCAAAAGTTAAGCTGGGGTCAGGTGCAATACCAAACCCGATACATGATGTTCGGCGGCGGCGTGGTCCCACCGGCGGTCAAGTTTTTGCTGATCGTCAACACCGCGGTCTTTTTTCTGCAGCTTTTTCTCCCGACACAATTCCTTATCCTCTTCGGCCTCGTGCCCGCTCTCGTCTGGGAGGACTTTTATCTATGGCAGCTTTTTACCTATCAGTTTCTCCACGGCGGACTGCTGCACCTGCTGTTCAACATGTTTGCTCTCTGGATGTTCGGCTGCGACTTGGAGCGGCGGTGGGGCAGTGAGTTCTTTCTCAAATATTACTTCGTCTCGGTTGTCGGGGGCGGAATTTTGAATACTCTGTTTCTCCCCGGGCAGGTTGCGCCGAGCATCGGCGCCTCCGCCGGCATTTACGGGATCCTGCTGGCCTATGGTCTCATCTATCCAAATCAAATCGTTTACTTTTATTTTCTCTTCCCCATCAAGATGAAGCATTTCGTTTGGATCATTGGCGCCATCGCACTTTATTCCGCGATCGCTTCCGGCCAAAGTGGCATCGCCCATCTTGCCCATCTCGGTGGCATGGTTTTCGGTTACCTCTACCTACGCGGAGGAAACCCTTGGGACCGATTCAAGCTTTACCTCGATCAGCGCCGCCTCGCCCGTTTGAGACGCCGCTTCCAGGTCGTTCAGGGCAAAAGAGACGACGATACCAAGCCGACCTTGCATTGAAGAAAGGATTACGAAACCGCAGCCTCTCTGCCCGGAAGACGCCCAGAATTGGATCTTCCCTTTCTACTCATTTAACAGCGCCGCTCTCCCTCCGCTGAGAGTTTCCTCTAATTTCTGCGAGTTGTGAACACGTCAGCGATTGCAAGGGCCGATCAATGTGGTAAGGATACCGCGTTGATTACTTCCGAACGGTCGAGAGAGGGAATAATGGCGGAAAAGAACTTTACACCTTCTGAACTCTACGAGGCTTGGCCCATTCTCTCCACGGAGGAACGGGTGGAGGGCTTTGAAGTCCTCGAGAGAAAAAATGCCGATGATTTTTTCCTGCAGCTCAACGCGAGGGATCGGGCCGAGCTGATTTTGGGCCTACCGGCGGGAGAAAGGCGACTGTGGATGAGACTTTTGGCGCCAGATGATGCGGCTGACCTCATTCAAGAAGCGCCCGCAGAGGAGCGCGAAGGCTTGTTGGCGCTTCTAGACGACGCGACGCGACGGGAAGTGAAGGGGCTGCTCGACTACGCGGAGGATGACGCGGGCGGGCTGATGAATACCCGCTATTCGAGGCTTCGGGCCGACATGACGGTGGACGAGGCGATCAGTTACCTTCGCAGGGATGCGCGTGCCCGGGAGAAAACAGTCTATTACGCGTATGTCGTCGACGTCGAAGAACGATTGTTGGGCGTTGTCTCGTTTCGTGACCTGATCGTGGCTTCGGGTGAAAAATTGGTCCGCGAAGTCATGCGCACGGAGGTTATCTCGGCGCCGGAGGACTTAGACCAGGAAGCGCTGAGCCAACTTTTCATGCGGCATCATCTGATGATGGTCCCAGTGGTGGACGCGCAAGGACGCATCAAGGGTATCGTGAGCGTCGATGATATCGTCGATGTCGTGCAGGAAGAAGCAACCGAGGATATTCAAAAACTAGGCGGTGTCGAGACGCTGCAGGGACCCTACCTTCAAGTTCCTTTGCTGCGCATGATTCAAAAGCGGGCCGGTTGGTTGGCCGCCCTGTTCTTGGGTGAAATGCTCACCGCGACGGCGATGGGACAATTCCAAGCGGAGATCGCGCGGGCGGTGGTCTTGGCCCTGTTTGTCCCGTTGATTATCAGCAGCGGCGGCAATTCTGGCTCGCAGGCCACCACGCTTGTGATCCGCGCCATGGCGCTTGGGGAGCTAAGGATACGAGATTGGTGGCGGGTCATGCGCCGTGAGTTCATTACCGGCCTGGGGCTGGGCACAATCTTGGCGTCCATCGGCCTCGCTCGAATCCTCGTGTGGCAGGGTTTATTCAATGCCTACGGTGAGCACTATTTCCTTGTAGCGATGACCGTCGCCCTGAGCCTGGTGGGTGTTGTATTGTGGGGGTCGCTCATCGGTTCGATCTTGCCGTTCATTCTCCGTGGCCTTGGTTTCGACCCAGCGAGCGCGTCGGCGCCATTCGTGGCCACGCTTGTGGATGTCACCGGCCTGGTGATTTATTTTACCGTAGCGGCGACGATCCTGCGCGGCACGTTGTTGTGACCCCTGCCTGTTCGTAGTCGATATTCACGTTTGGTTAAATGCCATGACCGTCGCTAAAGCCGGAGCCCGTCCGTGGGTCTACCACGATGGCTTTTTACCTGTGGTTTCAGTTATAGTTTTGCCTTGAGCTGCTACTCCAAATGCAAACGTCCTCGAAAGACGAGCTTTATCGTAAACTCGCCCGGATCGTCGGACCGGAACGGGTACGAACGGACGAGTCCTATCTGGACGAACGGTCGTGGGACGCGCTCAGCGAAGACCGCATCCACCCTCTGAAAAGACCTGAGACGAACCTGCCGCTCTGTGTCGTTCTACCCTCCGACACCGTTCAGGTTTCAGAAATCGTTCGCTTGGCCAACGAGGAAAAGGTGCCGGTCCTTCCTTACGGCGGCGGCTCGGGACTCATGGGCGGCGCCCTGTCGGTGCGGGCCGGTATGGTTATTGATTTGCGGACTATGAACCGAATTCTTGAAATCGATGCCGGGGCGCGATCGGCGAGAGTACAAACAGGCGTTGTCTTGGAGTCGTTGGAGGAGAGGTTGAACCAAGATGGTTTTATCTTGGGCCACGACCCCTGGACGGTGCCCGTGGCGACAGTAGGGGGTGCCATCTCGACCAATAGCGTGGGCTACCGCGCCGGAGCCTACGGCTCCATGGGAGAACAGGTTCTGGGACTCGAAGCGGTCTTGCCCAACGGCGAGATTCTCCACACGCGAGCTGTGCCGAAATCTTCCGCGGGCATCGATCTCAATGCCTTGTTGATCGGCGGCGAAGGTTGTTTCGGAATTATCACGAAGGCGACGATCAGGATTTTTCCCAAGCCGGAGAGTCGCGTGCTTCGTGCCGTTCTATTTGAATCTTTCGAGCAGGGATTTGCCGCCATCCAAGAGATGTTTTTGCGCCGCTCGCGGCCCGCGTTGCTCGATTTCGGAGACGATGCAGAGCAACGCGACGCCGGCGCGGTTTTGTATCTGGGATTCGAAGGAATTCGAGAA
>VBKE01000574.1 GCA_005879605.1 Deltaproteobacteria bacterium | reverse complement strand
CGAGCGCTTCGATCGTCTGGAGATAAAGTTTGTTCAGTTCCTGGATGTGTTTTTGCGCTTGATCGTACTTCTCGACGTAGAAATGGTAGAGCTGATACAGCACCACCGCGATGGGAGCAGATAATAAAAAAATGAGGAAGCCGGCCCGTTCGTAAAACAGCCAAATCAATCCGGCCGCCGCCGCGGATCCCAAGAAATTGAGTAAGTACAGAACTACGCCCTCCTTCCAGATAGACCAGAAGCTGCGTTTCATCCAGAAAGAAAGGGCCAAAGATAACGTAGACGTGTTAACGAAGAACCAACTCAGCGCGATGCTTAACAGCCCGAGAACAAAGTTTAAGTGATCCGGTAAATCCAGCTTTGAAACAAGCTGGTAGAGCCGGTACATCGCCCAAGTCGAAAAGGCGCAACACGCCAGGTTGAAAACCCATCGGTGTATGAGGATTTTTCCAGTTAAATCACGTCCATACCTTCGGAAAATCTCCGATGTGTGGGCAGCTAGGATGTTCAACCAGTAAGCGACGAGTGCCGAGCGAAAACATCCCCCATCGAAATAACCGCTGAAAGATTCGGTAATCGGATATTTATTGTTGCGACGAAGATCGAGGAAAGGGTGAGCACCGCCCATTGGAAGGAAAATTCATTGGGTGCTGTAAAACATAATACTGCAAACGGCACAGAGGCGAGATAAGCCGCACCTAAATAAATGCGACAACTTCGCGACTGTTCCTGCCAGCGCATTCGGGTGGTGAGACCTCCAGGGGGCAAGCATTATTACTCGGGGTCACCGTGGGAAGACAGGGTTTTAGTAAACGATGTCACCCACTGGATGTCACCCACTGGAGGTTGTAGGACTAATGTTCTTTTGTTGTACTAATCTTCAGTTACTGCTGCAGACCCGCTTGGTGCTATCTTCGCTTCCAGTTCTTCGATGTCGATGATTTCAGTCCAAATTACTCCATAGTTCTCTTTCATTGTCGTTTCTCCTCGGTTTTAAATTCGGTTCCAAAAGACAAAAGGGCTGCACGGAGGCGGGTAGCCTCCGTGCAGCCCCGATTAACGAGTCCACAGGCTAATTCCTACTGCCCATGGATGGTGAAGCTTTTTCCTGATGCGGCGGTCACCCCGATGATCGCCGCACCGGCTTCCTATCTTTAGTCGCCCATCCAGCGTGGCCCCCATATCTCGTGAGGGACCATCGTTTTGATTTCTACTGAATGGCCGCTAGTTTTTTTTGCTTCTCAAACATAAGATGAAAAATACACTTTTGATGAAAAAATTTGAAAAAAATGCACCGAAGAGACCATCGAGAAGGGAAAAATGTTATCAGATCGAGGGTCATTTCAGGGCAATAGGTCCCAAAATTCCGTCCGGATCCAGCGGATCATCCGGCGGGTCATGAGGTCCAGGATCCGGCGGTCGCCGCAATAAATTTTGGCGACGCCGGTCATGTCCGGTTTCAGCAATAAATCGTCATTTTGAAGCTCGCTACGCACGACGACCATCTGCTGCCCGTTGACGGATTGGGCGACGGGCGCGATGAAGTCCACGCGGCCTTCCAGGTCGAGCGAGGGAAGGCTTCGCGCCTTCATGAATACCGGATTGCCGGGGCGAACGTCGGCAAGCTCCTTTTCGGGAACCTGCATCTCGACGATGACGCGGCCCATGTCGACGATCCGGCACAGCTCGTCGCCCGGATCCAGATGTTGATTGAGCTTTCGCTCGACAAACGGCGTTGCGACGATGCCGTCGATCGGAGCGCGGATCTCCGTCTTGCCCAGCTCCTGATCGAGGATCGCCACCTGCTTGGCGAGCCTCTCGACATCCGCCTCGACCTGGCGAATCTGCTCGGGCCGATTCCCCGCCTTCATCAGCGTCAGCTCGCTCTCCGCCTCGGCCAGCTCGCGGGCTTTCAAATCCGACTCCCGGTCGGAGGTTTCCGAAACAACGCGAATGGCCGCTTCGACCTCGCCGATTTCACGCTCACGGACTTTCACCGCGGTCTGCGCTTTTTCGAGATCCGTGCGCGGGACCAGGCCATTGTCCACGAGCTCGGTCGTCCGCTTCAGCGTCTGCTCATCCAGTTGAAACTCGGAGCGCTTCCGCTCGAGCGATTGCGCAAGCTGGTTGCGTTGCTCCTGATTGCGCCGGGCGTTCGACAGCTCCACACGCTTCGTCTCGACGAGCTTCTGCTTGCGGTCCAGCTCCTCGGCACGCGCGCCGGCCCGAAGCAGAGCCAGCTCGCTCTGTTTGGCCTGGAGCTCGCCGGCGAGTTCGGAGATCTTCTGTTGTTTATCGAAATCGCGCAGGCGGGCCAGAACGTCGCCTTTCATCACGCGGCTTCCCTCGTGAACGAGCAACTCGACGATGATGCCTTCGGTTTCGGTCCGAACGGCCAGCTCGTTGCGCGCCACAATTTTGAATTCGGCGGGGATTTTCAGCTCCCAGTGGCCGGCAACGGCAACGAGAATCGCCGCCATCGCAATTCCCGCGTTCCGGTATTTCCGGAC
>VBKE01000301.1 GCA_005879605.1 Deltaproteobacteria bacterium | reverse complement strand
TTTCGAAGAGTGAAAGAATTTTTTGATGAACCTCTTTCCCGTCAATGCCGTCACGGATCATGTCGAAGCCGATTTGTTGTCCCGCCTGAACCGTCGCGTAAATTTCTTTGAGTTTGTCCGACGCGTGTCCGCGTACCACCGTTCGGCTGAGGTCGCCAAAGTAGCCGGTTTTTTGCGAACGCGGGAAAATGTCGAAGATGATCGACGTGTGCGCTTTGATGGGGCCCGTGCCTTCGTGGTGCGGATCGACGCACTGGTTGCCGGAAGAGATGATCGTGTGGCTGGGAAGCCACCCTTGAGCCATGATCGTGGTGTTGACGATAGTCTTCAATGTTTCGGAAGTCCGATTTTGGTTCTTTTAAGCGCGCGAATGCCGGCCTCGAGACCCAGTCTCGCGACGCGGAGAGATTCGGTGATATGTTTAACCTCGTCCGTGGCTTTGGTTTCGCGTTCAGCGAAGAATGGATCCCGTTTGATTTGGACGCTAAAACCCTTGGCCCTAAGCTGATCGGCGAGCAGCGCGGAAAAATTGGCCGGGACGATCAGCGAACGGATGCCGCGCTCGCGGAAGAGCAAATCAAGAATGTCAGTCATCCCCGGGCTTGCTTTTCCCGCCCGCCGCAATTTTTTTTGGTACAGCGACAGAGAAAGCACCCGATCCACACGAGCCTGTTTCTTGGCTCGGTCGATCTCCAGATCGCTCATCACGACGTATTTGGTTTTCTTGTGCTGAAAGAAAATAAACGGATCCGGCACAAAGAACCCCGCGGCGTAGAGCATGTTTGCGTCGCCTTCGCTGGCGGAAACTAAGAGCATCGCCTGGTCGCTTCTAAGCTCGCGCGGCTTTGCTTCCGGTGACAAGGCGTTTTTCGTTTTGGCTCGGCCGCTTTTTGTTTCGAACATGGGCGCGTCGTTACGGGTGAAGGATAATGTGAGCTTAATTTATCCGTTGGAGGTGGTAAATTATCAATTCCATAGTGAAACTTCAAGGTATTCTCGGGCATCGAATCGTCAAATTCTGTTGACACACTAGGCTTGTCTGTTATGATGCCGCCACTCGCTCCCAGGGGGAGCGTTTACTTCGCGTGTCAAGGAAGTTTTCTTCGTGGTCACAAGCAATAATTTTGACAAGCTCCGAGAGTTGAACCAAAAAGCAGAGTCGGGTGGAGGTGAACAACGCGCCCGACGTCAGCACGAACAGGGCAAACTCTTGGCGCGGGAACGTCTCGATATTCTCCTGGACGGCGGAAGTTTCGTAGAGATGGATCGCTTGAGAACTCATGGCTGCGCCGATTTTGGAATGGATCAGCAAAAGGTTTTAGGAGACGCCGTGGTGACCGGTTACGGCGCCATCGATGGGCGGCTGGTTTACGTTTACTCTCAGGATTTCACCGTTTTCGGCGGAAGTCTCAGCGGCGTCGTGGCGGACAAAATCTGCAAGGTGATGGATTTGGCCCTGAAGAACGGCGCGCCTATTATTGGCATCAATGACTCCGGCGGCGCCCGCATTCAAGAAGGCGTGATGAGTCTGGCAGGCTATGGAGAGATTTTTCAACGAAACGTCATGGCCTCGGGAGTCCTGCCGCAGATTTCAGCCATCATGGGCCCCTGCGCCGGCGGCGCGGTCTATTCACCAGCGATCACCGACTTCATCTTTATGGTGAAAACGAACAGCTATATGTTCATCACGGGCCCCGACGTTATCAAGACGGTAACCCATGAGGAGGTGACGAAAGAGGAGTTGGGCGGAGCGGAAACCCACAGCGCTAAAAGTGGCGTCTCTCATTTCACTGCGAACACGGAAAAGGACTGTTTGCTGATGATTCGAGAGTTGATGAGCTTTCTCCCCAGTAACAACCAGGAGGATCCGCCTTTCCGCCCGACCGACGACGATCCGCTGCGGCGTGATCGGCGTTTGAGAGATCTGGTGCCGGACAACCCGAACCGACCCTACGACATGAAGGAATTGATTGCCGCGGTCGTGGATGAAAGTTATTTCTATGAAGCGCAACCCGAGTATGCGCCCAATGTTCTCGTTGGATTTGCACGCCTCGGCGGCCGCTCTGTGGGCATTGTCGCGAACCAGCCCGCTAACTTGGCCGGATGTCTGGACATAAACGCTTCGGTGAAAGCCGCGCGCTTCATTCGATTTTGCGACTGCTTCAATATTCCCGTGGTAACCTTTGTTGATGTCCCGGGCTTTTTGCCCGGCACGGCTCAGGAATATGACGGCATCATTCGCCACGGCGCGAAGTTACTCTACGCGTACGCGGAGGCGACCGTGCCGAAGGTAACCATCGTCACGCGCAAAGCGTACGGCGGGGGCTACATCGTCATGTCGAGTAAGCATCTGCGAGGCGACGTCAATTTGGCTTATCCCACGGGTGAAATTGCCGTCATGGGACCCGAGGGCGCGATCAACATCGTTTTTCGCGAGGCGCTGCAAAAGGCGGAAAACCCGGCGAAGGCGCACGATGAAATGGTCGAGCACTATCGCCGGACATTTGCCAATCCATTCAAGGCGGCGGAGTCAGGCTATATCGACGCGGTGATTTATCCCGAGGACACGCGTCCGACCTTGATTCGTTCTTTGGAAATGCTCAAAAATAAGCGCGAGCAGAATCCGCCCAAGAAGCATGGAAATATACCGCTCTGAAAAAGGCGCGAGGCGGAAGGCAACGGGTCTCAGAACAGAGCTAAAGATCTGGAGTATTGGATATTCTGATCTCTAATCGCGGCGAAATCGCCGTTCGCATCGCCCGCGCCTGTCGTGAGCTGGACATCGAAACGGTCGCCGTTTATTCCGAGGCCGACCGCGAATCCCTCCACGTGAAATACGCGGATTACGCCTATGCCATAGGACCAGCGCCATCGTCGCAGAGCTATCTAAATATCGACCGCATCATCGATGTGGCCAAAAAGAGCGGCGCTGAGGCGGTTCACCCCGGCTACGGCTTTTTGGCGGAGAACAGCAAGTTTGCCCGGCGTTGCAAAGACGAAGGCATCGTTTTTATCGGTCCATCGCCCGAAGTCATCGATCAGATGGGTGATAAAGTGAAGGCCCGTCAGATCATGCAAGCGGCCGGAGTGCCCATCGTTCCCGGCTCCGAGGGAGTCTTGAACTCTCAAGAGGAGGTGCTCAAGACCGCGGAGGCGATAGGCTATCCCTTTATGTTAAAAGCGGTGGCTGGTGGAGGCGGCAAAGGTTTGCGCTTGGTTCGCTCGCGGCGGGAAGTCAGTTCGGCCTATCGCGCGGTCCGATCCGAAGCTGCTTCGTCTTTCGCCGATTCGCGGCTCTACGTAGTACATCTATACGACCGTGAATGTTCAATCCAGCGGCGCCATCAAAAAGTTATTGAAGAGTCTCCGGCGCCGGGTCTGGACGATCGCACTCGGCGGCGCATCGGGCGTATCGCGATCCAGGGCGCGCGAGCCGTCGGTTACGTGGGCGCCGGCACCTTGGAGTTTCTGTTGGATCAAGAGCAAACCTTTTACTTTCTGGAGATGAATACGCGGCTTCAAGTAGAGCACGCGATTACCGAAAGAGTGGTAGGAATCGATCTGGTGAAGGCGCAAATCGAAATAGCAGCGGGAGGTTATCTGCCGTGGCGCCAGCGTCACATCACGCAAACCGGGCACGCCGTCGAATGTCGGATCTACGCCGAGGATGCCGAACACGATTTCATGCCCTTTCCCGGCAAGATCGAAGGGCTGAGGCTGCCGGAGGGACTCGGGGTCCGCAATGATTGCGGTGTCTATGAGGAAGCGGAGGTGCCGATTTACTATGATCCGATGATCGCGAAGCTGATTACCTGGGGAGAGAACCGGGTGGAAGCGATCCTCCGCATGCGTCGGGCGCTGCGGGAGTATCAAGTGCGGGGAATCAAAACCAACATTTCCTTCCACCAGTGGATCTTGCGCCACCCCCGTTTCATGTCGGGCGATTTCAATACCGGCTTCATCGATGAAGAATATCGCTCCATGCGGAAAGAAGAGCTCTACCCGCACAAGGAAATTGCCCTGGCCTCGGCGGCAATAGCCGCGCTGCACCGCGAGCACGAACTAACGTTGGGGCTGTTGGCCAAAGGGGCTGCCGAGCAGTCCAAATGGCGCGAACAGGGAAAACGTAGTTCGCTCCGAGCGCCAGGGCCGCCGTCCAACCGTCGGAGCTGGAAGCGCTTCTAAAGATCCTTCCCATGGCATTCATCGCCAAACTGGGAGAACAGACTTATACGGTCGAGATCGAAGAGATCGGCAAGTCCGTCTATCGGGTCTCGGTCGATGGCAACGAGTTTTTAGTCGACGGCAAGAAGACCGGCCGCACTAATTATTCTCTAATCGTGGACAACCGCTCCTTTGAGATCGAGGTGGATAATACCGAAGACGAGTACAGGGTATTGGTCGATGGGCGAAATTATCACGTCAATCTGGTTGACGAGAGGCGGATGCGCGTGGGCGGCGCGCAATCAGGTCTTCAGCTTCAGGGCCGGCAAAAGGTCTCCGTGCCCATGGCGGGTAAAGTCACCGCCGTCTTGGTTTCGGAAGGCGATTTGGTCGAAAAAGGTCAGGGGCTCATCATCGTTGAAGCCATGAAGATGGAAAACGAGGTTCGTAGTCCCATTGCCGGCGAGGTAAAGGAGATCAAGGTGAAAGCCGGAGACGCGGTGGAAGGAGGTGCGTTGCTCGCGATTGTCGAATAATCAGGCCGGTAAAAATTTTTTTATGACAAAATTCTTGTCAGAGAATTTCTTTCGTGTTATAGACGCGACAAAATGGTTCCGAAAAAATGCTTTTTCACAAAAGGGGCTGGCGTGCACAAAGAGAGGTTGGCGTCATTCGAGCTGGCCTTGCGGACGGCGGGATTGGCTTCCTGCAATTTGGTTCTGGTTTCGAGTATCTATCCGCCGTTTTGCAAACGGATTTCCAAGGAAGAAGGCATTAAACTCTTGCGTCCCGGCGAGATCGTCTTCTGTGTTTACGATCGCGAGAGCACCAACGAGCCGAACCGGTTGGTTGCCGCTTCCGTGGGAGTCGCCCTTCCGGCGGACCAAGAGCAATATGGCTACCTTTCAGAGCACCATTCCTTCGGCGAGACGGAAGAGAAGGCGGGGGAATACGCCGAAGACCTGGCGGCGAGCATGCTCGCGACGACCTTGGGTATCGAATTTGATCCGGACACGGCCTGGGACGAACGGGAAAACCTCTTCAAAATGTCCGGCAAGATCGTTCGCACCTCCAATATTACCCAGTCCGCCATCGGCAACAAAGACGGGCTGTGGACCACCGTTTTCTCTGCCTGCGTTTTTGTCAACGACGACAACAACGAGAAATCATAGGCAGCCGGTCCTTTGATCCATAAACAATACCTAGGATTCGTCGCTGTCAGACCTGCGTCTCCGACGCGCCAGGTAGGCGACGCCGATACTGACGCCATAAAGTAAACTCAACGGAACCATGAATAACGCCTGAGAGACTAAGTCCGGTGGAGTCAAAACTGCGGCGAGGATAGCAATTCCAACCACCGCATAGCGGATGTGGCGGATTAAAAAGCGGTGGTCGATCAGTCCGACTCGGGAGAGAAAATAGGCAACCACCGGCAACTCGAACGTCACACCCAAGGCGAGGACCAGGCGGGAAATCAGCGAGAGGTAATCGCCGATCTGAATCAAGGGCTGCACCCCGATGGCTTCGTATCTTCGCAGCAGAAAACCGAGGCCGAGCTGAAGCACCACGTAGTAACAAAACGCCGCGCCGACGAGAAAGAACAGCGAGCCAAAGAAAACAAAGCTTCGGGTATAACGCTTTTCATGCTCATAAAGCCCCGGCGCGACAAACTGCCAAGTCTGCCAAAGCAGCACGGGCAAAGCGACGATGATCGCCGCGACAAACGAAACTTTCATCTTGGTGAAAAATGCCTCGGTCACCGAGACGCCGATGAGGGTCAGTCCCTGGACTTCTACGCGTCGGAGCGGCGCGGCCAGAACGGCAAAGATTTGCTCAGAAACTGCGAAGCAACCAAAGAAGGCGATGCCGACGGCGGTACAAGATTTGATCAGGCGAGAACGAAGCTCTTCCAGATGGGAGGTAAAAGGCATCTGGACATCGGCCGGTTGCCCTTTACCTTGGCTGGTATTCACTTATGCTCTGTCGGGGGGAGTGGATTCGGTGGATTCGGTTGGGGATTTGTTTCAGAGGGCTTTTCCAGAAGGGGATCGTCTTTGACAGTGGCCTCCGGCGACGAGTCGATCTCGTGCTCCATCTGTTTGAATTCTTCTTTTAGTTCATCCGTGGCGCGGCGAAATTCAGCCATTCCTTTGCCCAACGCGCGGGCGAGCTCGGGAAGTTTTTTCGGACCTAGGACGATGAGCGCCAAGACCAGAATCAAAAGCAGTTCCGGCATGCCGATGCCAAACATGGAAGTAAACTATTCGATTTCTCTGTGGTTGGCAAGTTGACCGCGCGTGGTTTTGCAGCCTTCGGCCTTAGATGGTAGGCTTATTTATGCGTAAAACCGCCGTCGTAGTCGATGCCGAGTACTTGAAACACGCGCCCGGAGACTTCCATCCGGAACGACCGGAGCGTATCCAGGTTCTGCTCGATTTCGCCGCCGAACTCGATAAACAGCGGTTTCAGCTCTTGCCACCCAAGGCGGGAACGAGAGCGGAAATCGAGGCGTGCCATGGGTCCGATTATATTTCGCTCGTGGAGTCGACTTCGCAGAAAAATCGCTACGCCCTGGACGGCGATACCATCACTTGTCGAGATTCTTTTGGTGTGGGGTTGCTGGCGGTGGGCGGCCTGTTGCGGCTTCTGGATTCCGTTGCCACACGCGAGTCGCAAAACGGATTTGCGTTAGTGCGGCCTCCAGGGCATCACGCCCTGAGAAATCAAGCGATGGGGTTTTGCCTGTTCAACACCATTGCCATTGGCGCCCAGTATCTTAAACGGGCACACGCGGCGAAGCGCGTCCTGATCATGGACTGGGACGTTCACCACGGCAACGGGACTCAGGACGCCTTCTATGATGATCCGTCGGTGTTTTTCATTTCGACGCATCAATACCCGTATTACCCCGGCACGGGCGCCGTCGAGGAGACGGGGATCAAGGAAGGGGAAGGCTACACCATTAACGTGCCGCTGCCGGCGGGTTGCGCCGATGCAGAGTACCTTCGAGTCTTTCACGACATCGTCGTCCCCGCGGCAAAAAAATTCGCGCCCGAGTGGATTTTAGTTTCCGCGGGGTTTGACCCTCACCGGCGGGACCCCCTCGGCGGAATGGGTGTTACGGAGGAAGGATTTGCCGGCATGGCGGAGCTGCTGGTCCAATTGGCCGATCAACATGCGGATGGGAAAATCGCCTTTTTGCTGGAAGGCGGATACGATCTCACGGCGCTGCGGAATTCTGTCGCGGCGGTGCTGCGAGTCATGCAACAACAAACGAATCCTCAAGACACCCTCAGGCCGGGCGGCGATAGCATAAAGCCGCTGATTCAGCGAATTGAGCAAGTCCGCGAAAAGTATCGTTAAGCGCGGAAACCTATTGACCCATTCCTCCGACTGTTTTATCTATTAACGCCATATACGGAGACGGATCGTGGCAATTGAAGAACGAAGAGTTGTAGTAACCGGACTGGGACTCGTGACACCCCTGGGAACCGGAGTGCAAAAGAACTGGGAAGCCCTGGTCGCTGGCCGTTCGGGCATCAGGTCCATCGATCGCTTCCCCAATATTGAAGCGTTCGCTTCGCGCATCGCCGGGCAAGTGCCCGACTTCCGCGCGGAAGATTTCATCGAACCGAAAGAGATCAAAAAAATGGATCTCTTCATCCAGTACAGCATCGCGGCCGCTGCCATGGCCGCGGACGACGGTGGTTTGAAGGTCGATCCGCAGGAAGCGGAAGGTGTGGGAGTCATCATCGGTGTCGGATTGTGTGGCATCGATACGATCGAGGCGACGGAACGAGCCTATCTCGACGGTGGACCGCGGAGAATTTCGCCTTTCTTTATTCCAAAAGTCATTTCAAATCTCGCGCCGGGACAAATCGCCATTCGTCATGGGGCAAAAGGCGTCAATTGGACTCCGACGTCCGCGTGCGCGTCGGGCACTCACGCCGTCGGCGAAGCCTTTCATCTCATTCGTCGGGGATTGCAAGAGGTGGTCTTTGCCGGCGGAGCGGAGTCGGCGATTACACCGCTCGGGGTTGGCGGCTTCGCTGCCATGAAAGCGTTATCCACGCGGAACGACGAACCGGAACGGGCCAGCCGTCCGTTCGACAAGGAGCGGAACGGCTTCATTATTTCAGAAGGGTCGGGTGTGTTGATTCTTGAGGAAAGAGAGAGAGCGATCAAAAGAGGCGCCAAGATCTATGCGGAGGTCATCGGCTACGGCGCCAACGGCGACGCGTATCATATGACTGCGCCGGCACCGGAAGGCGAGGGCGCGGCCCGCTGCATGAGATTGGCCTTGAAAGATGCGGGCATTGCGCCGAGCGACGTGGATTACATCAATGCCCACGGCACATCGACCGAGTACAATGACGCCAACGAGACGCAGGCGATCAAGAAAGTTTTTGGCGAGCACGCATTTAAGTTGGCGGTGAGCTCGACGAAATCGATGACCGGCCATCTGCTGGGCGCCGCTGGTGCGGTCGAGGGAGTTTTCTCGGTCCTCGCGCTGGATCACGGCATGATTCCACCGACGATTAATTACGAGAATCCCGACCCGCAGTGCGATCTCGACTATACTCCGAATCAGGCCCGGAAAGCGGACATTCGCGTGGTGTTGTCCAACTCGTTTGGTTTCGGCGGGACGAATGCTTGTGTGGTTTTCAGGAGGGGTGAATGAGCGGAGCGCAACGGCGAAGCGTTATCCTGGGTACTGGCTCGGAGCTGCCGAACAAGGTGATCACGAACGAAGATCTGGAAAAGATGGTCGACACGAGCGACGAGTGGATCACCGTTCGCACCGGCATCAAAGAGCGGCGGGTGCTGGAAGAGGGAAAGGGCAATGCCGATATGGCTTATCGCGCGGCACAGCGGGCGCTGGCAGATGCAGGCGTGGAGGCCAATGATCTCGATGCCATCATCATGGGTACTGTGACGCCCGATTACCCATTCCCCAGTTCCGCGTGCGTGCTCGAAGACATGTTGGGCGCGCGGGGCGCTTTCTCGTTTGACGTGGGCGCCGCGTGCTCCGGCTTTCTCAATGCGATATCGGTGGCGGACTCTTTTATCCGAACCGGTAAAGCCAATAAGGCGCTGGTGGTGGGCTCCGATGCGCTGAGCCGTTTACTCAATTGGCAAGATCGCACAACCTGTATCCTTTTCGGCGATGCCGCCGGTGCGGTGGTGCTGGGCGCTTCAGAAAACGGTAGCCGTGGAATTCTCAGCACCAAGCTGCGGACCGATGGTTCGTACGTCAAGCAGCTCTATGTTCCCGCTGGCGGTTCGCTCAAACCAGCGCGGGCGGAAACCGTCGAGAGAAACGAGCACACCATCACGATGAACGGGAAGGAAGTCTTTAAAATTGCCGTCCGCTCCATGGAAGAGATCAGCCGCGAGGCGATGGATGAAGCAGGAGTCAGTATCGATCAAGTTTCACTCGTCATTCCCCACCAGGCCAATCGCAGGATCGTTGTCGCACTGGCGGAGCGGCTTGGCGTGCCAATGGAGAAGGTTATGGTCAATTTAGAAAAGTACGGCAATACGTCGGCGGCTTCGGTGCCCGTGGCGCTGGACGAAGCCAGACGGCAAGGCCGGATCAAGAATGGCGACATCGTTCTGTTGAATGCATTCGGCGCTGGATTCGCATGGGGTGCTGCGGTGATAAAGTTTTAGTTTGAATCTCTACTCCGCGGTCCTGTTGTTTTTCTGCTCTGACTTTTAACTCGCAGGGCTCCTCATTCCGGTCCGCCCAACTGGCGGCCGACCTCTTCTCTCAGTTTCGTCAGCTGTGGACTAATTTCTACGGGGTAGGAGGCCGGGTTCCGGATCGCCTTGATCGGGTCGGAGAGTCTCTTGAATTCACCCATAAAATTGTCCCTGATTTCTTCTAAGGTCGGGCAGCGGACAGCGACTTCCCCGCTCGCCATGACTTTTTGCAGCAAGGGATCCGCGCCTGGGATGTTTTCTTCGCGCAGCGCAATGACGTCCTTTTGTAATTGGCCTCGCTCATCGCGCATTCGAAACACTTGCTTCTTGCCCGGCCAAGAGACCTTGCCCGTGCTGAGCTTCAACACGGGCCGCTCGTCGTATTCGACCAGCTTGTAGGCTATGTCAAACCAGGGGGCGTCGGCGGATACGCCCATTTTGGTTCCGACTCCGTAGCTGTCGTAAGGCACATCGGCTACCGTGAAATCCGCGAGATCAAACTCATCCAACCCGCCACTGCCGATGATCTTGACGGATTTCAGGCCGGCTTCGTCGAAGATCCTTCGAACTTCGATGGCCAACTTTTTGAGATCGCCGCTGTCGATTCGCACGCCTTGAAGCTGTTGGCCGTTCGCCGCCATTTCCTTGGCGATCTCCACGGCTTTGCGCGCGCCGGCGAGGGTATCGTAAGTGTCGATGAGCAGGATCGAATTATTCGGAAAGCTCGCTATAAAAGCGCGAAAAGCGTCCATCTCCTGTTCAAAACTGGAGACAAAGGAATGAGCCATGGTTCCGACGATGGGAATACCATATTCTTGGCCGGCCCTTACATTGCTGGTTCCCGTAAAACCGGCAAGGTAGCTTGCGCGGGCCACTTTCATGCCCGCATCGATACCGTGGGCGCGCCGCAGGGCAAAGTCCACCACAGCCCGGCCACCCGCCGCATGGACGCAACGAGCGGCTTTGGTGGCGATGAGCGACTGAAGATTGACTTGATTGATAATAAACGTTTCCACGATTTGAGCTTCGATGATCGGCGCCGTGACTTCGAGGAAGGGTTCGTCTTTGAAAGCCAGACGACCTTCGGGGATGGCCCATACGTCGCCCGTGAATTTCAGGCCTTTCAGAAGATCAAGAAAATCGTCGGCAAACAGGCGGCGCGAGTGAAGATAGTCGATGCCGGTGGAATCCACTGTGAATTGCTCAAGAAACTCCAAGACGTCTTGCAACCCGGCAGCGACGAAGTAACCCCGATTAGGCGGATAGGAGCGGATGAAAAGGCTAAACGTCGCGGGGTCCAACCTTTGGCTCTGGAAGTAGGTCTGAGCCATGGTCAATTGGTAGAGATCCGTCAATAGCGCCAGGCTGTTTGTCGTACGCACGAAAACTCCTCATCCAATGAGTGAAGCGAGTCTAGAGTACAAATGCACCTAAGTAAAGACGAACGAACGCCTGATCACTATTGATTTATCGGGGCTCTTTTGTTAAAAAATCCACGTAACCTAGCGCTGAGCGGAACCCAGAGGAGGGCTCGATGTTTACCGATAAAATAGAGCTAAAAGATTTTGACAAGCAGGACCCTGAATATCAGGATCTTTTGCGCCGTGTTCTGGCGATTCAGGCGGATTGCGAAATTGGCGGTCCCAATCTTTACGTCAAGGATATTTTGCCGAATGCGCCGACCAAGCTCGATCAGCTCATCGTGGCCCGCACGGCGGCTGAGGAAATGGATCACTTTAGAAAAATGGCCCGCCTCGCTGGCGATATCGGGGTCGACGTTTCCTACACGCTCAGCCGGCCAAATAAAGAGAGATATGTGGAAGCCTTTCGTGGCCAGATTAAGACCTGGGAGGACTTTTCTGTCTTTGGTTTTTTGATCGACCGGGTAGGTCGTTTTCAGCTCGAGGAGTTCATTGACTGCACGTATTTGCCGCTTGCCCGTGTAGTCGAAGATCCGGACATTATCCGAGAGGAAGAAGGGCACGTCGACTTCGGCACCAACTGCACGGCCGAATTTGCCGCGAAAGGCGGCGAGTCCAAAGAACGAATTCAAAAGGCGGTGGATTACTGGTACGCCAAAGGTCTCGACATGTTCGGCAACAGCAAGTCGTATCGTTCGGAGCGCTACAAGTACTGGGGTCTGAAACGGCGGCCCAATGCGGTGGCGCGCCAGCAATATAAGGACGAGATCGACGCCCTGATTTTGAAGATGGGTCTTCAGCTCCCCGACCCCAACAAGGGGCGGCTCTATACATAGACCCAGAGAAAGACTATGCAACCAGCGCCTAACACGGAAGCTCTAGATCAGCAGTTTAAAGAGTTTATCCAAGCCCTGAAGAGCGCAGTCGGCTCGGCCATGCCGCACCTCAAAGACGATGCGAAAACCGTCGACAAAGCGATCGCGGATTGCAAGGAAATTCTGGACGTTGTGATGGAAGGCAACGTCAAGGAGTGGCTGGCGTAAGTTTTTGCCAACGAATCTTTAATCGGCAAATAGGATTCCGTATCGACGAGGCGCCTTGATTCGTGACGGCGCCTTTGTCGTATTTGAAACCAGCGAGTTCATTTACGGGAGTGTCAGGCATTGAATATCATCGTTTGCGGTAAAGTGATTCCCGCCAGTTCGGTGACGATCGAAATCGATCCCAACACCAAGCGGATGGTGCGGAAGGGCGTTACCCATGAGCTTGACCCCGCCGCCGCCAGTGCCGTCGAGGAAGGGCTTAGGCTAACCGAGAAGCACGGCGGCACGGTTACGCTCATCACCATGGGCATCAGTGATGCCACCATCGGGATTCGCAGCGCATTGGCGATGGGCGCGACCTCCGCGGTTCACGTCCTCGACGATGCCGTCGCGGGCTCTGATACTCTCGGTACGGCCAAGATTCTGGCTGCGGCGATTAAAAAACAGCCGTTCGATTTAGTGATCTGCGCGACGGAGAGCAGCGACAGTTATTCCGGGATCGTTCCCGGGCAGATCGCGCATTTCCTCGGCGTTCCGCCGGTGACGTTCGCGAAGGAAATCACGGTCGATGGCAACCAAATAACGATCCGGCGGCAGAGCGAGACCGGTTACGATGTCGTGGAGTCGACCTTGCCGGCATTAGTGGCAGTAAGCAGCGGTATCAACGAGCCGCGATATCCGCAACTCAAAGGGATCATGTCCGCCAAGAAAAAAGAGATCAAAGTTTATACCGCGGCCGATCTTGGTTTGGCGCCGGATCAAGTAGGTGAGAAAGGCGCGAGAGAAAAAGTTTTGACGATCGGTCGGGCGCCGAAAAGAGAGGCGGGTAAAGTTGTGACCGACGAAGGGGAAGGCGGCAAGCAGATCGCTGACTTTCTTGCTGAGATCAAGGTGATTTAAATGGCAGACGTTATTTGGGTTTACGCGGAGCTCAGCGACAATAAAATTACTCCGACCACTCTCGAGATGCTCACCAAGGCGGCGCAGGTGGGTAAAGCCGAGGCAGTACTCCTTGGCCCCGCTCCTGAGGACGCGACCCAAACACTCGCCAAGTATGGCGCAAGCAAAATCTACCGTTCCACCGACCCAATCTATCGTGATTATTTGACCCTCCCGGCGGCGGAGACAGTCGCTGGACTGATCCAGAAACATAATCCTGCGGCTATGCTGTTCGCTTCCAGTTATACGGGACGTGACCTGACGGCTAACTTGAGCGCGAGACTCGATTGCGGCGCGATCGCGGACGTCGGCGATTTCGAGCTGAAAGACGGAAGCGTGGAAGCCACGATTCCCGCGCTCGGCGCGAGTTATCAAAACACCAGCACTTTAGTCAGTCGGGGAACGAAACTGCTGTTGGTTCGGCCTAAATCTTTCGAGCCCAAAGTCAATGAGCAGACTCTATCCGTTGAAGAAGTGCCAGCGACTTCCGACGAAACGCTCCGCAAAGTCCACATGAAAGAGCGGGTGACGGTGAAACGTGAAGGGCCGCAGCTGGAAGGCGCCAAGACCATTGTCTCTGGCGGTCGGGGGCTCAAGGGCGAAGAAAACTTCGCGATGTTAAAAGAGCTGGCTGACTCGCTCGGTGGCGCCGTCGGCGCCACCCGCGCGGCGGTGGACGCGGGCTGGGTGCCTTACGCCATGCAGATCGGGCAGACCGGCAAGACCGTCAAGCCGGATCTGTACATCGCCTGCGGAATTTCCGGTGCCGTCCAACACCTTTCCGGGATGAAGACTTCCAAGTTCATTATCTCTATTAACAAAGATCCCGATGCGCCGATCTTTCAATACTCCGACTTCGGCGTCGTCGGCGACGTCTTCAAGGTTATCCCTCAGCTCATCGATGAGCTAAAAAAGCGCAAAGGCGCTTGAATCGCTGCTGATCTCTATCGCGTCTTCGTCTGAAAAAATCCTCCCCGCTCCTGACGCAATGACGTATCGACAAAGCCAGCGGGCTGCAGGGAGATTCATTTGGCCTTCGCTTCCTCGCGGTAATGGCCGATGGCATCCATGAGCGGTTTATCCGACATGACGAAAAACACCACAGGATCTTTGGAGGTGTTCTCGTGGCGATGGTAATTCCAGAGAGGGACGACAAAGGAATCGCCTTTTTCCCACTCGTAGCGCTGATCGCCGACGTAGGAGACGCCGCTGCCGCGGTACACATGATAGATCGTCGTGCTGGTGTGCCGATGACCTTTGGTCTTTTCGCCGGAGCGGAGCATTTGAATCTGGCAGGACATGGTGGGTAGTGTCGGTCCGCCGTTCAAAGGATTTGCGTACTCCAACACGATGCCGTCATAAGGATCGCCGGGTTGCTCGCCGACCTTGCTGAGCGCCTTTTCGGTCTCCTCCCATTTGTAGCAAAAGGCGGGAGGCTGCACCGAATTGGGCCGGACCCACGAGGGCCGAAGCGCGCCGACCGTCGCCAAGGTGTATCCGTCCGGTTTTGTAACCGGCTGTTTCTTCCGCGCGTCGGGTTCGTGGAAATCCGTTTCCAATAATCTCACCAGCGGCGCGTCCAGCCCGTCGAGCCACATCATAGCCTCGCCGCCGTGATTCTCGTGGTCATGCCAGGTCCAACTCGGGGTGGTGACGAAATCGCCTTCACCGATTTCAAAGGATTCCCCTTCGACGATAAGCCGGGTGCCGTGGCCTTTCAAAATGAACCGGATCGCTCCGGCCATGTGCCGGTGAGATAAGGCATCTTCACCGGGCTTGAGCAGCTGGAGGTTCAATACCAAGGTGCGCGACGTGCCGTTCTTGAGAGCTGGATTCCATAATTGAATCACGCGGCGAAATGACACATCCAATCCGACCACCTCGCCGGCCTTATCCATGGCGGCGAAAAGCTCTTTTCCCTTCCATAGACAGGGCTCGAAAGACGGCACGGGTTCGCGCTTGACGTCGCCCTGTTGATTTTGCCAATAACCTTTGAAGTTTTTGCTCTGGAGTTCTTCCTCAAAGGCTTTCAATAGGTCGGCCATATTTCACCTCCATCGGATACGTGATCTTTTCTAGCCCATTTCGTGCAGGGGTTGCAAGGTGGAAGATAGGAAGAGGAGTGCTGGAGTAATGGAGTATTGGAGTGATGGGGAAGGGGTCGGACATGGGTTGTGCAGGCGAAAGGCCAGCGCTATTCAACCGGCTTCACCGTAATCATGTTGGTTGTCCCGGCTTGATGTAGGGGGAGACCCGCGGTAATGGCCACGAGGTCGCCGCGTTTGACGAAGCCCAACTGGAGCGCTTTTTTCTGCGCGACCCGCAACATGACGTCCGTGCTCTGAAAACCGCGCACCGCCACCGGATAGACGCCCCAAACCAGGCAGAGCATTTTCACGGTCTGCGGATCCGGGCTGATGGCGATGATCGGATGAGAAGGCCGATAGCGTGCGATCATGCGCGCCGTGCTTCCGGATGATGTCGGAATCAGGAAAGCTTCCACCTGAAGATCACGCGCGAGCGAAATCGCCGCGAAGCTGATGGCCTCGGGCACGCTTTTTTTACCGCCGGCGAATTGATATCGCGGCTCCAGGATCTGCTCGGTTTCCTCAGCCACTTCCGCCATCACCCTGACGGCTTCCACGGGATAGTCGCCGGCCGCGGATTCTTCGGATAGCATTAATGCGTCGGTGCCGTCCAGCACGGCGTTGGCAATATCCGCGACTTCCGCGCGCGTCGGACGTGGATTTTGAACCATGGATCTGAGCATCTGGGTAGCCGTGATGACCGGCTTTCCTAAAAGATTCGCTTTTCGGATCATCATCTTTTGCATCGCCGGAATTTTTTCCAGCGCGATCTCCAGACCCAAATCCCCGCGGGCCACCATGATCCCATCCACTTCGCTTAAGATCGCATCAATGTGATCCAAGCCTTCGTGTTTTTCGATTTTGGCGATGATCGGGAGGGTGGCCCCGCGTTGCTTTATCTCCCGCCGCGCATGGATGATATCGTCCGCGTTGCGCACGAAAGAGAGGGCGATGAGATCCACTTTGTTTTCAATGCCAAAGGCCAGATCCTGCTTGTCGCGCTTGGTGAGCGAGCGAATATTCAAGCTGCTCCGCGGAAAATGAATGCCTTTGTGAGAACCCAGGATGCCGCCGACGATGATTTTGCATTTTATCTCGTGCTTGCCGATCTGCACGGCTTCGAGTTCGATTTCACCGTCGCCCAGCAAGATCGGATCGCCTTTCTTCAGCGACCGCGTCAAGCCGGGAAAATTCACTGAGACAGCGAGCTCGGAGCCCAAGATCTTTCGTGTGGTCAAAACAAAAGGGCGGCGCGACTGCAGCCGGACGCGATTTTCCGCCACTTCGCCGATGCGAACCTTGGGACCCGGCAGATCTTGCAAGATGGCTACCGGCGTGTCCAATCGTCGGGCGATTTGCCGGATCTTTTGAATCATCCGTTTGTGAAAAGAGTAGTCGCCGTGGCTAAAGTTCAGACGCGCCACGTTCATGCCGGCCTGGATGAGACCTCTCAGAACTCTCTCAGAATCGCTGGCGGGGCCGATGGTGCAGACGATCTTGGTTCTACGCATTTTTCTTAATCTACACGAGTCGTAGGTAGAATCAAATGTGAAAGGAGACAGGGATAGAGACAAAGGCAGAATCCAGAAGTCGGAATGGAGAAGTCGGAATTCAGGAGTCAACAATCAGGCTTCACAGCACAGAAATTAACAGAAACGATTTTAATTTGGTTATTTTGTCGTGTTACCTTCACGCTCTTTCATTCGCATCCATTCCCTCTCTCTCGCAGGGAAAGGTTAGAGTGAGGGTCGAAAATGAATAAAATGACAATGACCCAGGAGGTAACAAACTCTCGATGTCGGTGGATGTTGGTGACACCGGAAAAATTATCTTCCCGGCCCGGCTCGCGTCAGGCGGGGATCGAGAATGTCGCGCAGGGCGTCACCGAGAAGATTGATGCCGAGGACGGTGATGAAGATGCACAGGCCGGGAAAGAGCGGCAGCCACCATGCGGTGCTGATGTAAATGCGCGCGTCGGCCAGCATCGTGCCCCAGGTGGGAATCTCCGGCGGTACGCCGACGCCGAGAAAGCTCAAGCTCGCTTCCGCGATAATGGACGAAGCCATGGCGAAGGTGCCGATGACCAATGACGTTTGAACCAGGTTGGGAATAATATGGCGGAGGATGATGCGTCTTTTGCTTGCGCCCAAGCACCGTGCGGCCACGACAAATTCTCTCTCACGCAAAGATAAGGCTTGGCCCCGCACAACCCGGCAATAGGGAATCCAACGTTGCGCCACGAGCGCCAGGATCAAATTGAACAGGCCTTGGCCCAAAAACGCCATGATGGTGATGCCCAGCAGGAGCGGCGGAAAAGCCCAGACGACCTCCACGAGCTTTTGAATAAGGAAATCCACTTTGCCGCCGAAGTAACCCGAGACCGCGCCGAGGCTTACACCGATCAGACCCGAGACAAACACCACCGCGAACGCGACGAGAAGGGAAACGCGGGCACCGTGAATGACTCGGCTCAAAATATCCCGTCCGAGATTATCGGTTCCTAGAACATGAGCGGCGCCGATCCCTTGGGGCGCCTTGAGCATCGCGGTGAGCTCTTGTTTGTTGGGATCGAGCGGCGCCGCCGCCGGCCCCAAAATTCCCACGGCGATAAACGACAACACGATCAGACTTCCCGTGCAGGCTTTGACGTGGAGCCACGGGCGCAACCGGGTCAGCAGACCCGGGCTCTGGCTAGTAACGGATTCGAGGGTCAACGACTGCATAAAGCCCGTCGATAATCAGATTGATGATCACGAACGCCACGGTGTAAGTCATGACCAGTCCCGTCACCAGCGGATAGTCGCGCGCGTTCAGCGCGGTGATCAGTAAACTGCCGCTTCCCGGCCAGGCGAAAACCGTCTCGACGATGATCGACCCGCTCAGTAATGTCCCGAGTTCGAGCCCGACGACGGTGATGACCGGAATCAGCGCGTTGCTCGTGACGTGGCGCCATACGACGTTTTTTTCCGCCAATCCTTTCGCCCGCGCCGCCACCACGTATTCTTCGTTCATAACTTCCAAGACCGCGGAGCGAGTGACTCGCATAAGAATCCCCAACATATTCATACCGAGGGCGAGTGCCGGCATGAAGATATGCGTGAGCGCATCCCAGGCCGCTTGCGAATTTTTCTGCATAATGCTGTCCAGCAGGTAGAAGCCGGTGATTTCTGGTCCGGCGACCCCGTACGTGCTGCGGCCGGAGGTGGGGAGAATGTTCAAAATCCCGGCCAAGACGAGGATCAACATGATGCCGAGCCAGAAGCTCGGCATGCTAATGCCAAACAGTCCGAAACTTGTGCCGAGATTATCGATCCACGAGTTGGGTTTCGACCCGGCCCACACGCCCAGGGGGATCGCCAAGAGAGTAGCGATGATGATCGAAACGATTGCCAATTCGATGGTCGCCGGGAGTCGCGTTTTGATGACGCTGCTCACCGGCTCGGCATATTTAAACGATTTACCGAAGTCACCGGTCACGGCGGATGTGATGAATCTCAAGTACTGAATAGGCAACGGGCGATCCAACCCCCACCGGGCCTTGGCCTTCGCCACTTCGGCCGCGTTGGTCTCTTCCCCAAGAAGCATCAAGGTCGGGTCGCCGGGAGCGGCATGGATCAGCAGGAAGACGACCAGGCTGATGAGCAATAGAACGGGAATCGTCCCGAGCGCTCGTTGCGTCAGATAGCTGGTCATGGGGGTCAGTCTCCGTAGGGGCAGGTTGAAGCCTGGCCCCGCCGGCGTGTCAGTGTGATCGGTCAGTCGCTACTTCGTCTTGATATCCATTGCGAAGATGTGGGCGTCAGGCAACGGCTTGTAATCGACGCGGTTGTTCAAACCCCAGAGGAGCTTATGGCGCCACAGGAAGCAGGCGGGAGCGTCTTCGGTGAGAATGCTCATGGCCTGCGAGAGATATTGTTTGCGTTTCTTGGGATCGAACTCGGCCTGCTCCTTGTCCAAAAGACTGTCCAGCTTCGGATTGGAATAGCCGATCCGCGGCGTCTCGCCCGTGTAAAAGTATTGGTGCAGAGCGGCGCTCGGATCCTGCACCGAGCCGCGCCCCATGTAATAGAAGGGGACCGTGCCTTTCTGCACGTTCGCCCAGAGCGTCGGCCATTCGGGAGTCAGCAACCTGGCGCGAAAGCCGGCGGCGTTCAGCATCGGGATCATCGCTTCGGTCAATTGCTTGTCCAAGGTGTAACGCCCCACCGGCGTTTGCAGTTGCACATCGACGCCATTCGGATAACCAGCCTGGGCTAAGAGTTTTTTCGACTTCTCCGGGTCATAATTCATTTTCGGTTTCAGGTTCGGATCGTAGCCGTACTGACCCGGCCCGATAGGACCGTCGAGTCGGCTAGCGAAGCCTTCGAGGAGCGTGCTGATGATTTGGTCCCGATTGATGGCATGGCAGACCGCCTGGCGCACTTCCTTCTTGTCGAAAGGCGGTTTCGGCTGCATGGCCAGGAACATGATTTCTACGGAATCCGTGCCGACAATTTTCAAGTTTGGCGACTTCTCCACCCGTTGGCGGAGGTGCGGCGGGATGAATTGGGCGATTTGGATTTCGCCGTTCAACAAGGCCGCGACCCGTTGTTCGGTTTCTCGCATGACGCGATAGACAACTTCGTCCGGCGCGTCTGGGTTCTTTTTTGCTTCCGGATGATCCGGCCGCTTGGCGATCACCATTCGTTGGCCGGGAATGAGCTCCTTAAGCCGGTACGGCCCTCCGCCCATCATGTGTTCCTTGTCGGCCGCCTCTTTGCCGTATTTGTCGTACGCGGCTTTGCTGGTGACGATCAGCCGGTCGCAGACAAAACCCAGGAGCGGCGCGGCCGGTTGATCGGTGGTGAACTTGACGGTGTATTTGTCCACCGCCTCGGCTTTGACGATCGGACCGGCGACCGAGGCCTTTTGCTTGGATTGAGGATCGTTGATGACCCGCGTCATCATGGAGTGGACCACATCGTCCGAGGTGACCGGCGTGCCATCGTTGAATTTGTAGTTCTGGTTCAAATAAAAAAGCCACGTCGTCGGGTTTTGGACTTTCCAACGATCTGCCAACCTTCCCTCGAAGTCGCCTTTCTCGTAATTGTAAGTGCAAAAGGGGCCGGTGATCTCGCTCCAGATGCCGTACAGGAGCGAAACGCTGTCGCCGTAAGGGTTGTGGGTCTCGATGGTTTCCGTGACTCCGATGGAGACGCGGGTCTGAGCGGCGACATGGCTCGCGGCTGAGGCGAGAAGAAATAATCCGGCGAGCCCGGCGGCAATATGCCTTGACAAGTATCGGTTCATAACGTCCTCCCTTTGCCGAAGATGATCATCAAGCCGCGCGGAATGATTCTCTTCTATCTTCGCGCGTCCTGGACTGTCAAGGTCAATGAGTAGAATGATAGTCAGAGTGATGATAAAGATTTTCTCAGCGTCGCCTTGAATATCTTGAAATGGAGGCCTGCCGGGAAGATTCGGAGAGAAGAAATGGCTTCAGATCACATCCCTTGCGGCATCGAGATTCCTCAGGTGTTCTTCGACGGACGAGTGGACGTGGAACATATTCGTCAATTCGTTATCAAATCGGAGACGCTGGGATATGACAGTCTTTGGTTACAGGAGCGCATCATAGGTAGCTTCGCCATGTTAGAGCCCGTGAGCCTTCTGAATTACGTGGCCGCGGTTACGACCGAGTTGAGATTGGGCATCTCCGTTGTGCTATTGACTTTGCGCAATCCGATTCAGTTGGCCAAGAGTTTTTCGACCTTGGATTGCATGAGTGGTGGCCGGGCGGTTCTCGGCGTCGGCCTCGGGGGAGGCCATCTGGGATCGCACGAGGAGGTCTTCGGCTATTCGCGTGAGAAACGAGTGACGCGCTTCACTGAAGCGGTGCAAGTCATGAAGCTGCTTTGGACCGAACCGAAGGCGACCTTTCGGGGGAGCTTCTGGAATTTCAAAGATGTTTCGATGGAACCGAAGCCGATCCAAAAACCTCATTTGCCGCTTTGGTTTGGCGGACACCACGAAAATGCGCTGAGGCGCGCCGTCAAGTATGGCAATGGTTGGATGGGCGCCGGCTCGTCGTCTTCATCTGCGTTCATTCGTGAGTCGGCCATGATTAGACAGTTCTTGACAGAGGCGAAGCGCGATCCGTCCACCTTCGGGATCGCCAAACGCATCTATCTCGCCGTCGATGACGACAAGGACCGCGCCGAGCGTCGGCTGCGCGAGTGGTTCGGGTTACGCTATAAGAATGCCGATCTCGGCCCCCGTGTCTGTATTTGGGGAAGCCGTGATGAATGCATCGAAAAGATTCAACAGATCGTCCGCGCCGGCGTCCAGCACATCGTCTTCAATCCCATGTTCGATGAAATGGAGCACTTGGAGATTTGTGCCAAAGAGCTCATGCCGCATCTGTAATGTGATACGCGCAACATTTGATCACTCCTTTCAGCTCCCACGTCAAGGGGGCGAAGGGAGCCTATCTGAGTGAGTCACAAAGACAGTGGCTTCAGACAATGATAGTTCGATGACCATGAAAGTCCGCATCGGTATTAGCCTCGCTGACTCATCTTTCGACGACCACAATCCTGAAGCGCTGTTGAGTTTCATCGACGACTGCGAGCGCTGGAACATCGATTCTGTCTGGGTCAGCGATCGCATCGTCGCCCCGCGGCCTACGCTCGATCCCATCGTGTTCATGGCTTATCTGGCGTCGCGCATGCGCAACATGAAGTTCGGCACCAGCGCTCTCGTGCTGCCGACCCGACAGCCCGTGCTGCTAGCGAAGCAGCTCGCTACCTTAGATTATCTCTGTAAAGGAAGGCTGCTCCTGGTCGTCGGCCTGGGCGGCGACGATTCACGCGACTTCGAGGCTGCGGGGGTGCGTAAAGAGGAGCGCGGCAAGCGGGGAAACGAAGCGATTATTTTAATGAAGAAATTATGGTCCGAGGAAAATGTTAACTTCGACGGACAATTCTACTCGGTGCATGACCTCACGTTGTTGCCACGGCCGCATCAAAAAGGCGGGCCGCCCATCTGGGTCGGGGGCCGGAGCAAAGCGGCGCTTCGGCGCGTGGGGAAACTTGCCGACGGATGGCTGGTCTCTTCTTGTACTCCTCAAGAAGTTGCGTTTGGCATTGAAACAATTCGCAATCATGCGGTGGAGGCGGGCCGAGAAGTTCCCGAAGATCATTATGGAGTTTTGATCCCTTACTTCATTGCGGCGGATAGCGACGAGGCCGAGAGAACGGCGGGCCCGTCGATTCGCAGGCGACAGGATCTCGCGCCGCAAGAATATTGCGCCTTGGGAACGACAGAACAGATTCGGCGAAAGCTACAAGAGTATATCGATGCCGGAGCTACCAAGTTCGTCATGCGGCCATCCGGGCCGAAGGAATCGTTGGACGCACAGGTGAAGACTCTCGCCAAGGAAGTAATACCTGCGCTGCAGACGCCGTTCAGTCAAACCGAGCGTTTGGAGCGGCTAGGTTGAGGACCGGAAACGGCTGGGCGTTTTACTGCGACATCGCCGGCTAATAGCAATCTACTTTATAATTACGCTCTGCAGTGGAATAGGCATAGCAGTTGGCCGGCGCGGGTTGGAAGGTTCTATCTTCGGCTGAAACTATGAGCGCCAGCGTTGCTACTGTCGCCAGGCTTCCGGCGACAGTGGTCACCTTATCCCGCGTGGTTGCGTCGGCATTTTCTGCCGATCGTACGTTGTGCTTCAATAGGATTGGCTCATCCTGTATCTTGCCCCGCAACCAGTTCCAGCCGGCAGTAAAAGCATGCCTCAATTGCTCCGGGGTGATCTCGTCGTTATCGGCTTTCTCCGCTAGGTAACGCGTTAGCCCCAACATGTACTCCTCGTAGAGCCTCGGTATCACGCGCTTGCGCAGTTCTTCGTCATACACGGCGATGACGACTTGATAGGGGGGCAACCAACGCCAATGCCAATCATCAAGCGTTGGCGCATGGGTGTCCTTCGCCAAGCGCGCGTAACAATCATTTTTTTGGTCAAGTTCCAGAGATTGAGTAACGTCGTCCATCGTTTTCGGCGTATGGGGGCACATTGAATCCAAACGGATGCGAGCCGCCTGCCATGCCTGATTTGCCAGTTGGATTTCGGCGTTTCCAGCGTCAACCTTTTGGCGAAGTCGTGAAGCCGAGCAGGCGGGAAAGATAACTGAAGCAGCTATTAATGCGATCGCGAGAGCGCGATTAACTCTCATGGCAACCTCTCCGTTGCGAACGTCCTGCGCAAGCCCCATGCCATCAACTCAACTCAACAAAATCCAATCTTTTCCTCCAATGGCAGTAACCGGGTCGCGACAATATTTACACAGCTTGACAAAATTGTCAGTGATTTGTCTTGATCTTCAGCAGAACTTCTAGTTTCCTGTCTCCGAACTAAGTCCGTTGAATAAGTCGGCGCCTCCCCTTCGTCATTACCGGGAATCCGCCGAAGGAGGGATCAGCCTCAGGCTGAAGTGAGGGAGGCAAGCTTGTAGCCAAGTACCATACATGTCGGCGCGCCTTTACGCTCATTTGCCCGCTCGCTCCGAGGCTTATTCCTCGCGCTACAGTGTGTGATACTTTCTCCTTGCGTCTGAATAATCCGGGCTAGCTTGACGCGCAATGAGGGGCTGTGTTTAGTTGAGGTGGTTCGGCGGGAAAATAAGGATGGCGCCGTGTTCATAACGGAGGTGAAAAATGGCTAGCACTTGGGAAAGCGCAAAAGTCGATGAGAGTGACATGCCGCTTTATCTGAGCGTGCCGGCGAGCGGCGGGCCGGTGCCGGGGCTCGTCGTGGTTCACGGCCAGTCGGGCTTGGAAAATTTTATCCAAGACACCACCCACATGCTGGCGCTTCAGGGATACGCCGCGGTGGCGCCGAACCTTTACCACCGCGATGGTCCTGACTGTAAAGACGATGGTCCGACACGGAAAGCGCGCTTGCGCGACACGACGATCATCAACGACATCAACGCTGCCATCGGATTCCTGAAAAATCACCGGCAGGTCGATGGCGGACGGTTGGGCATCGTAGGCTTTTGCATGGGCGGACGGCTGGTTTATTTGATGTCGGCCGCCAGTCGAGACCTCAAAGCCGGTGTGATGTTTTACGGGGGTAACACAATGACGGCGATGGGAGACGGACCTTCGCCATTCGATCGCACGCGCGAGATCAGTTGCCCGATCCAGGGGCACTTCGGGATGGAGGATCAAAATCCATCACCCGAAGACATGCGCAAACTCGATGCGGAACTTACGCGCTGGGGAAAAATTCATGAGTTCCATTCCTATGCGGGCGCGGCGCACGCGTTCGCGAATTCGGGTTCGAAGAATTACCGGCCCCATGCCGCGGCCTTGTCGTGGCCGAAAGCGACGGAATTTTTCAGCAGACATTTGGTGGGGTGAGACCTCGCGCATTGAGAATGGTTGCTCAAAAAAGCAGGGGAAATTTAAGAATCAGTAAACGGGCGATTCTTTTCTCCATGAGCGCCGCCCGTGCTCAAAGCGTTGGGTGAAGGAAGTGTTTATGCACGGCATCAGGCGCGCCCTTATTCGAAGCATTGCAACGCTATTCTGTCTGCAAGCCGCTTTGCCGCTTTTATCGTCCCAACCGGCGTTGGCGTTGGAAGAAATCATCGCTTCCTATGCCGGCCCCACTATCACTTTTCTCCCCGCGGAGGTTGCTCGCCAAAGGGGTTTTCTGCGCGAGCAGAATCTCGACATCAAGTACCTCCTGACGCGGTCGGAGGTCGACCGCGCCGCGCTGGCGAGCGGCAACATCGACTACACGCTCAGGGCCGGCTCGACGTTCGTATCGGCCGCTCGCGGTCTGCCGGTGCGTATCGTCTTTCTTGCTACGATGAGACCCTTCTGGGGCCTGGTGGTGCGCCCCGAAACCAAGTCCGTAAGCGAGCTCAAAGGAAAGTCGTTGGGTGTGCCCGGGCTGCTCGGTTCGCAGCAGATTTCGGCCAAGTTCATCCTCAAACAACATGGTCTGGACCCTGATCGAGACGTGATCTACCGCGTGGTCGATACCGGGACGCGAATCGCCGCGATGCTATCGGGCGCGATCGACAGCTCGATGATGGATTACGGTGAAGCATTCAGAGCGAAAAAGGCCGGCCTCAAGATGCTCGTCAACGCCGCCGATTATCATGCCCTTCTCGCCGGCGGGGTTGGAGTGAATATCAAAAAGCTGCGCGAGCAGCCGGATCAGGTGAGACGATTCTTGAAGGCGATGGCGCAGGCGCTCAGGTATATGCAAGAGAATCCCGAGGGCATGCAGCAGGTGATGATGAGTTGGTTAAAGATAGATCGCGAGATGGCGGCCGATATTTACCGGATGTCAATAAACAACTATACGAAGAATGGCACCCTTGACGAGTCTACTTTGAATGCGCTCGTCACAAGTATGTTAGCCGAGGCCGGCATCACGAACGTCAACGTATCTCAGCTAGTCGATTTTTCTCTCCTGCACCAAGCTCTCAAGTG
>VBKE01000300.1 GCA_005879605.1 Deltaproteobacteria bacterium | reverse complement strand
GGTGGGCGGCCTCCACACTGGCAACCCAGGCCGACCAAATGCCGCGCACGGCGTTGGCCAGAATCGTGGCGGTAATCTGGATGTTCGCAAGCGTTGTCTTTATCGCCTACTTCACCGCAGCCGTGACATCGTCACTCACCATTCAACAGTTGCACGGAGATATCAACGGTCCCGAAGACCTTCCCGGCAAACGCGTCGCCACCGTGCAGGGAAGCACCTCCGCGGAATATTTGCGAAGACACAACGTTGATCCAACGGAATTTCCGAAGGTGGAGGATGCCTTTCAGGCGATTCAGCAAGGCCAAGCCGACGCCGTCATCTATGATGCCCCGGTCTTGCTCTACTATGCCTCGCACGAGGGCAAAGGCAAAGTTCAGACCGTCGGCAATATCTTCCGCAAAGAGAGCTACGGTATCCTATTTCCATCCAACAGCCCCTATCGGAAGCGAGTCAACGAAGCGCTTCTGAAAATTAGAGAAAACGGAACCTACGATCAGCTCTACACTAAATGGTTCGGTGCCCATGCATCCTAGTCGAATACGCCAACGCCAATTTCTTCACCTGCTGTCCGCGTCTTGACAAAGCGCTTGGGCTTGGTGCCATATGAATAAATAGGAGGATCCAATTATGGCGTTCAAGGGCCATACCATCATTGATGGCGACGGACATGTTATTGAAGATACCCAGGCCATTGTGGAATTCATGCCCCGACCCTACCGGGAAAAATACGACACCCACACGTTCTTCAATCCATTTCCACCCCTCGATCACCTGCATTCGTCGAACCTGCACGATTTTCCGCCGGGTGCCTTCAATAAAGTCGGCCCCGACGGTTGGGTCGCTTTCTTGGAAGACGTTGGGATTGAGACCTCGGTGCTTTACACCACTCTAGGCCTCGCTTTCGGCAAAATCGTCAGCCGCGACTGGGCCATCGATGTCGCGCGTGCTTACAATGACTGGCTGCATCAAACTTACATGAAGAGAACCCCGCGTTTTAAAGGCATGGCTCTGATTCCATTGCAGGAACCGGAAGCGGCCGTTGAGGAGCTTAGAAGAGCTATTAAAGATTTGGGTATGTGCGGCGCGATGCTGCCTTCGACGGGGATACAGGCCCATTTAGGCGATCAACGCTATTGGCCGATCTATGAAGAGGCAGATCGGCTCGGCTGCGCTATCGGCGTCCATGGCGGCGCGCATGAAAATTTAGGGCTCGATGATGTGACCCCTTACGCGCCGGTTCATGCCCTCGGCCATCCTTTCGGCCAGATGATCTCCTTTGCCGGCATGGTCTTCAACGGAATTTTTGACAAGTTTCCCAATGCCAAGTTCGGCTTCATGGAAGGCGGCGTGGCCTGGCTGCTGGTCTGCCTGGAACGCTTCGACCGCTCTTGGGAAACCCACGTTCAACACGATCCGCGCAAGCGTTTCTTCAATCTTCGTCCGAAGGAAAAGGTCAGCGACTATATCGCCCGGCAGATCGACGAAGGGCGCATTTTCGTCGGTTGTGAAGGAGACGAACCCGATATCGGTCACGCCGTGAAACGCGTCGGCAACAAGCCGTTTGTTTATTCCAGTGACTTCCCGCACGAAGTCAATAACGAATTTTGCAAGCACGAAATCAACGAAATGCTGGAGAATGACGAACTGACAGCGGCGGACAAGGCGGCCGTGCTGCATGGCAACGCGAGGAAGTTCTATAATCTGGGTGCCCCGGGCCTATGAATACTGAAGCGCGCATCGGCCTCATCATTCCGTCGAGCAACCGCCTGACGGAACCGCAGTTTCATGCTTACGCGCCGCCGGGCGTGGGTATTCACGTCACCCGGCTGCGCATGACGGGTAAGTGGCGCAAGCCTTTTAGTGAACTTAAGGGTCCACTGGCCGAAGCCGCCGCTGCGATCTCGGATGCCAAGCCCGGTGTAATTGTTTTTCATTGCACGGCCAACTCGATGGAAAACGGCCTCGCCGGCGAGGCCGCTATGGTTGAAACCGTTCAGAGCGCCAGCGGTTGCCCGACCATCACGACGGCGCAAGCAATCCGCGAGGCATTCACCTACTGCGCCATCAAAAAACTCGTGCTCATCAGTCCCTACGTCAAACCAACCAACGAGCATGAGGTCAGCTACCTCGCGGAGGCGGGATTCACGGTCGTTCACGAATTGGGGCTTGGATTGGAAACCGACGGCTACGGCGCCGTTACGCCGGAGGAGTGGATCAAGGTCGTGATGGAAAACACACGGCCGGAAGCCGACGGTTATTTTCTAAGTTGTACGAACACGCGGATGATCGAAGCGATTGACGAGCTGGAGCGGGAACTCGGCAAACCGGTGATCAACAGCAATCAGGCCACCCTTTGGGCGTGTTTGAAGAAGCTCGGCATCCGCCACACCGATAAAAGACTCGGCCGGCTCTTGGCTTCAGGTTAGCAAATGCGGTTGGGCGCCGCTCCTGGCTGGAGCAAGCATCTCTTTCAGTCCGGTATTTCTTTTCTCCACACGAACGTTCCGGATCGCCATCGCTAAAGCTTTTCTGCTCCCGACAACGAATACTAATTTCTTGCCGCGGGTCACCGCCGTATAGAGGATGCTGCGATAAAGCAGCATGTAATGCGATGTGTGCAGCGGAATCACCACCGCCGGGTATTCGCTGCCCTGGCTTTTGTGGATCGACGTCGCGTAGGCGAGGCTGATTTCATCGATCTCATCCGCCTCATACTCCACCACCTTCTCGTCAAAATCGACGCGAATGCTTCCGTCTTCCCTGTCGATGCTGATGATACGCCCAAGGTCACCGTTGAAAACTCCTTTATCGTAGTTGTTGCGCAGCTGCATGACCTTATCTTGAACTCGGAGGGTCCATCCGCCTCTTTCCAACGCTTCCCCCGCGGGGTTAAGCAGAGTTTGCAGCTCGCGGTTCAGTTGGATGGTCCCGAGCAGCCCGCGGTGCATCGGCGTGAGCACCTGTACGGCGTGGACGACTTGGTGCGAAGGCAACTGCAGCGCCCGCGGGATGCGCTGGCGAACCAGTTCCTTGATCGTGTCTAGAATTTCTTCCTCGCTTTCCCGCGCCATGAAATCAAAATCGCGCGTCTCGCGGGCGTCGGCGAATTGCAAGTATTGCCCTTGAAGAATCCGGTGGGCATTGACGACGATTAAGCTCTGTTGATCCTGCCGGAAGATTCGCCGCAGGACCGCGACCGGCACGGCGCCGGAATCGATCAAATCCTTGAGCACGCTTCCGGGCCCCACGGACGGCAACTGATCGACGTCGCCGACCAGGATGAGATGACTGTGCGGATCGATGGCGCTCAGAAGATGATCCATCAGAGTCACATCGACCATGGACGCCTCGTCCACGATCACCACGTCCACTTGAAGCGGATTGTCCTCGTGGCGATGAAATCTGCCTTCCCGCGGGTTGAATTCGAGCAAGCGATGCAAGGTCGTCGCTTCTTCGCCGGCGGTTTCGGTCATCCGCTTTGCCGCGCGTCCGGTGGGCGCGGCGAGCGCGAAAGAGACGTCGGCGCGCCGGAGAATTGCCAGCAAAGACATCAAAAGCGTAGTTTTTCCGGTGCCGGGTCCTCCGGTAATCACGAATACTTTCTGCTCCAAGGCTTGCCGGGCCGCTTTGATCTGTTCTTCGTCTAATTGTAGGGGCAATGCGGCGAAAAGATCCAAGCTGCGAAAATCGAGCGCGCCGCGCGAGAACGCGCGGCCTTTGTCCTTGGGGTTAGCGATTCGTTCGCCGTGAAGAAACGACGATGTTGAAAGGAGCCTTTGAATCGCCGTCGCCACGCGCTTCTCGGCGTGGTAAAGTTCTGCTATATAAACCCGCTTCGCTTCTTGAGCGGTATTTTCCTGTAAGACTAAATCGCCTTGCCCCGCCAGCTTTTCGACGGCGATTTCCACTCTGTCTTCCTCGACTCCGAGCATCAGCGAGGAATTTTTTCTTAGAGAAGAGAGCAGCACGAAGCAATGGCCGTGCTCCGCGGACTCCCGCAGCACATGGAGCACTCCGGCCTGGACTCTGAGCAGAAAGTCGCCGCGGATGCCGATGCTGTTGGCGATCCGATCCGCGAGCAGAAAACCGATCCCGTGAACTTCCCGCGCCAAGGCGTAAGGGTTCTCTCTTATTCGGCGGATCGTTTCCGAACCAAAAACGCGATAAATTCTCAGCGCCATCGAGGCGCCCACGCCGTGGCCCTGCAAAAAGATCATCACATCCCGCATGCCGCGCTGCTCTTGCCAAGCTTGCATAATGCGCCGGGCGCGGACTTCACCGATGCCGTCGACCTCCAGGATGCGCAGCGGCTCCTCGGACAAAACCCGCAAGGTATCGAGGCCAAAGGCGGAGACCAGCCGTTTCGCGTAAGTGGGACCGATGCCTTTGATCAGCCCCGAGCCCAGATATTTTTCAATGCCTTCGACGGTCGCCGGATCGACCTTCTCCCAATGATCAATTTGAAATTGCAAGCCGTAACGTGGGTGGTTTTTCCAGGAACCGAAGACTTTGATCTCTTCTCCTTCGGCCACCGGAAAGAGCGGACCGACAACCGTCACGCTCGCGGCGCCCTCGGCATCGAGGCGGGCCACCGTGTAGCGCGTTTCCGGGTGCTGGTAGGTAATGCGGGCAATGGTCCCTTGCAGCATTGATCTTTCGTTGAGCTTTTCTAACATGGAAAACTCCAGACGCTCATCCTACTGGAAACCACAGCCACGGTAAATGCCAGCTCTTGCCTTTTGTGGGCAGGAAGCTAGAATTTCAGGCGAGTCGGATATGCCTGGTCCGGTCACCAAGATTTCCCCTTTCTGTATCGCAACTCTTTGTTAAGACCACAAAACATCACCGCCGTTTTCCTCGGCTTCATGACCGGTGAAAACTGATACAAAATGTCTTTAATAGCGTCGTCGAAGGGAACAAAACTGAAGGACCGCAGGGAAAGAACGTGACGATGATGGCAGGTCCGCACCGTCGGAGTCAGCGCCTCAAGAAATTGGCGCGCGCGGCCCTCAGGACAGAAGCCCATGGCCGGCGGCTTCTTCTCCGAAAATATTAATATTGAATCGTTTACATTGGGAGACGCCCACGATGATTCTTGAAAATATATGGTTCGAGGCTGTTCTAATTCTTGTATTGATTCTCGCGAATGGCTTCTTCGCAGCGTCAGAAATCGCGATGATCGCCACGCGCAAAAGCCGGATCGATGCTCTGCTTGAAAAAGCTGTGAAATCCGCTTCGGCTGTGGCGCGTTTGAAAAACGACCCGGACCGATTCTTGGCCACCGTGCAGATCGGTGTGACCGTCATTAGCTCCTTCGCCTCCGCTATTGGTGGTGCCGCTGCCATCGCTTATCTGAAACCAATGATAGAGTCCTTACCATTCCCCTTTGCGGTTCGTTGGGGGCAACCGCTTGCGATCCTCATTGTTGTACTCCCTATTGCTTACCTCTCTTTGGTATTGGGCGAGTTGGTTCCTAAATCCCTTGCCCTGCGATTCCCGGAACAGATTGCTCTGATCGTCGCGCGGCCTATCGATTTTCTCTCACGCATGACTTCGTTCTTGGTTAAATCGCTAACCGCTTCGAGCAACGCCGTGCTTTGGCTCTTCGGCGGCAAAGAAAATGAAGGGGCAAGCTTCATCACCGTCGAAGAGGTCAAATCGCTGATCCGAGAGGGAGCCGCCAAGGGAATCTTCAATGAAACCGAAAAGGAGCTAATCCACAGCGTTTTCGAATTTGCCGACACGCCGGTAAAGGCGGTCATGATCCCGCGTACGGAGATCCACGCTCTTGAAGCCCACGCCTCTTTTACCGATGTCACGAAAAGCTTTATCGAGAGCGGTTTCTCGCGCATTCCAGTGTACGAGGGAGAACTCGACCGCATTATCGGCATTCTCTACAACAAAGACATTTTCAAGGCGCTGCAGGACAAAAGCGAGTTCCGCATCCAGGATCACCTCCACCCCGCGTTTTTTGTCCCCAGTTCGTTGCCCATCAGCGAGCTGCTCAAACAGCTACAGCGGCGCCGCCTGGCCATCGCCTTGGTCGTGAACGAGTTTGGTGAGGTGGAAGGGTTGGCGACCCTCGAAGACCTGCTGGAAGAAATCGTCGGCGAGATCCGCGATGAATATGACCGTGAAGAGCGCGGTCCGGTTGAACGGCTCCCCGACGGCTCCATGGTGATTCAGGGTTCCGCACTGCTCAAGGATCTAAAGTCGGATTACGATCTGCCGTTCGAGGAATCGCCCGACTATCACACCCTGGCAGGCTTCGTTCTCGACAAACTGAAGCGCATTCCCAGAGGGGGCGAGCGAGTCGAGCACAATGGCTATCGACTGACGATTGTCGACATGGAGGGAAGACGCATTGTCAAAATCAAGCTGGAAGAAGCGAAGCCAGGTTAGATCTAAGAACCAGGACCTGAACGAAAGGCGAAGTCAATAACAGCGGAGCTCGATTTCGTTGCCGTCCGGATCGAGAAAATAGACTGAAGTCGCCCTGCCGCGCGCGCCCCAGCGCGATACCGGGCCCTGGCGAACCGTGACCCCGTTCTCTTTCAGATAATCGACGATGCCCGAGAAGTCCGTCTGACTCACGACCATACAGAAGTGATTGAGATTAGGTTTGCTCTTCGTATCGCCTTCCCGGAGAGAGCCGCCCGGGGGCATCGGAAACAGATCGATAATCGTGTCTGGGTTGATCCGCACGGAAGGAAAGCCCACCTCTCCGGCTTTGAACTCATCTAACCGTTCAGGCTCTAAACCGAGGACGTCGGTGTAAAACGTAAGCGCGCGGTCAATATCGCTGACATTGAGCACGATGTGATCGAGTTCCGTCACTGTTATGCGCTTCATCGCCAAACTCCTTCCGTTCGCGTTGTGACATCTAGGCGGCGGGCTTGCCGTCGATTGATCTCATCTCCTGAAGCAAGGACTTGATCTCTTGAGGCGTCCCCACGGTGATACGAAGGCAATCCTGCAGCCTAGGAATGTCAAAGTAACGCACCAAAATTTGTTTTTGTTTAAGCGCCTCGTAAACCTCTTTCAAGCTTCGTCCCCTCTTCTGTGCCATCACGAAATTCGCTTGCGAGGGATAGACGTGATAGCCCATCTTCTTGAGTCCGGCCGTCAGACTCTTACGGCTTCGCTGGATCCGCCGGACGTTTCGCGCCATCCATGGCATATCCTGCAGGGCGGCCGTGGCTGCGACCGTGCTCAGGCGGTCCAAGTTGTAGGAGTCTTTAACTTTCATCATGCCGAAAATAATTTCTTCAGACGCAAAACCCAAACCGATGCGCATCCCTGCCAGGGAAAACGCCTTGGAGAAGCTACGCAATACAACAAGATTAGGATACGCGCGAATCAACGGCAACGATGACGCTCCCTCGCTCTCGGCGAAATCAACATAGGCCTCATCGACCACCAACACACCGGAAACTGAGCGAGCTAGCTTCTCAATCTCTTTTAACGACACCAGTGTTCCCGAGGGCGAATTCGGATTGCACAGAAAAGTTAGCGCTGCATTCTGCGCAGCCAGCGCCTCCGGCAAGGAATAATCCGGCGGGTAATCGATCGTAACCCGTTCGCCCTGTTGAATCGCAATCAAGGTGTCATAAAGAGAATAGGTCGGCGTGGAAAAGGCCACGCGATCATTTGGCCCGACGAAGCAGCGCGTCAGGATCGACAGGAGCTCATCGGAACCGTTACCGGCGATAATATTTTCCGGCTTCACACCATACACGGCAGCCGCCACCGATCTGAGACTATCGCCCAAGGGTTCCGGATAAAGGCGCAACGATCGATTGGTCGCCTTTCTTAAGGCGGCAAGAACGCTAGGGGAAGGAGGATAAGGGTTCTCGTTGGTGTTGAGTTTAATTGTGCCGTCATCGCGTGGTTGTTCTCCGGGAACATACCCCGCCATCGCAGCAATGTTTGTCCTGAAGTAAGGTAACATGACGATGAATTTTAGCCACACATGGAACCCTTTTCAATTATCCGGCACGTTCTCTTGGCCGCGGCGCTGCCAATTTGGCCGCGAAAGTCCTGTTTAGGCGCGCGAAAGCGCTTTGACTCCCACCAAGACATTTTTGTCCAAGTTTTTTTGATTTTGTCCAGAAATCTGCGTCTGGAGGGGTTTTTACTCCAAAGCTGCCCGGACTCTTTTCCTAACCCCTTGATTTCCCAAGACTTCGATTTTACGCTCTGGCATGTTTTTGGCGAGATACGCTGGCCGGGTGTCATTCACCGGCGAGTTGAGCATTCACGATGAGCGAATTAGGTCAGAAAGAAGAAACTGTGGAGATGTACAAACCCTATGATCCTCGAACAATCGTTGCATGTTGAAATCGAAGAGCGGCGCAGCCAGCTAGCCCTGGCATGCGCCGCGTTGGAAGAACGGAAGAGCGAACATCAAGGCGCTCTAGCCGAGATCACGGCTTTGCGGGAACGCATTTCCCAATTGGAAGGAGACAAAATAAACCTCGAGACTGCCGCACTCCGACAAAAACCAAGAACCGTCGCGAAGCAAAGCGGGACTCTCAAGCGGAAATGGCAAACCGGTCGGGCGCGGAAGAGACGTTGGAAATCATCGCCATAAGCTCAGTGGATAAGAGCTCGATTTCCACGGCGTTGGATTCATGGCCAAGGAAAAATCAAAGCGCCACTCCGACCCGGGGTTAGATTTTTGGTTATTCTTGCCCGCGGCAATATGCTAAAAGGAATCTCATGATACAGACAGAACGCGTATCGAGCGGCATCCCGGGGCTCGATCGGTTGATCGAGGGCGGATTGCCCAAAGGCCGATCCATTCTCGTAACCGGTGAACCCGGAACCGGGAAGACCATTTTCTCACTACAATTCCTGGTCGAAGGACTCGTCCGCGGAGAAAAAGGAATTTACGTGGCCGCTGACGAAGGGACGGTTGATGTCCTGGAGCAAGCCGCCTCCTTGGGCTGGGATCTGGAACCCTACGTCGAAAGAAAAGAACTCGCGATCCTCAACGCCGGCACCTACCTGAGCTCGGTAGGAGGAGCGGCAAAAGAGCGACAGATTGATATCCATAAAGCCATCGGCGACCTTGCCAGCTTCGTCAATCGACTGGAAGCGAAGCGGCTCGTGTTAGATCCCGCCGGACCGTTTGTGATGCTGCGCGACATAGCGACGCGTATTCAAGACCAGACCCGTCTGCTCATCAAGCTCATGCGAACGTCGATGCCGACTACGAACTTGCTTACTTCCTACGCGGTTCCGCGCACCGGAGAGCGGGGCTTGCATGGAATCGAAGAATATCTGGTCGCGGGGGCGATTGTTCTGGAGATGATTTGGCAGGACGGACAGCTGGCCCGAAGTCTCATCATCGAAAAGATGCGCTGCACAGATGTGAAGCCGGCGCAGTATGAGTTTGATATCGTCAAGCAACAAGGGATCGTCCTTCAAACGGCACGTTAGCGCCATACCCTGAGAAACGTTTTATGAATATTCAGCGTGTTTCAACCGGCATAGCCGGGCTCGACACGTTACTCCAAGGAGGATTTATACCGAGTCGTTCTTACCTGGTAACGGGGGAAGCCGGCACGGGAAAGACAACCGCCTGCATGCAGTTTCTGTTGAATGGCCTCAAAAAGAAGGAAAATGCGGTTTACGTGACGGTCGATGAACGGCCCGCCGAGATTCTCCAAACAGCTGCTTCTCTCGACTGGGATTTACAGAAGTACGTTCAGGAGAAAAGCCTGGTCATTCTCGACGCGTCCGCGTACTTCAGCGGGCTTGCGGTGGGTGGAGCCGAAAAAGGCGCTGATCTCCAAAAAATTATTTCCGATCTCGCGGCTTATGCGAAGCGGATGGCGGCAACGCGGTTGGTCATCGATCCAGTCACACCCTTGATCCTTTCCGGAGACTCCCCGGCGCGCGTGCAAGATATCGCCCGAGCCCTCATGCATCTTCTCCAATCCAACCTAACCACCACAAATTTGATCAGCTCGCACCTGCCCCGCGGGTTCGATCACGATCCAACTAACGGGATCGAGGAGTTTTTGGCCGCCGGGGTCTTGATTCTACGCGTGAATCAAACCAATGGGCGATTCAGTCGTACCCTGACGGTTAAAAAAATGAGAGGCACGTCCGTCGAACCCAACGAATATCCGTTCAATATCGTCAAAGGAAGTGGCATCGTACTGGCCTCACCCGAGCTGCGGCCCGCGGCTGCGGAGACCGAGGAATCTTTCCACCCGCTTGAGTTTTTCCAACTCCCGAAGGAAGAACCTGAAAAGGATCCCACGAACACCTAGCCGCAGCTGACCGACCATCTCCGTCCTCCCGGCTTTATTCCCAACACGGCGGTCCTGGTTTCATGTAGTATCGCCGGTAACGACAGTTGGCGGCTACTTTTTCCGTTTTTCTTGACACCCCCTGAAACGATGATTAACTTTTTTCCCGATAGCAGACAGATATGCGATTAGACAAGCTCACTATAAAGTCTCAAGAAGCCTTGCAGCAAGCCCATACGCTGGCTGAAAAGCGCAATCATCAGGCCATCGATGCCGAACATCTTCTTTTTGCCCTGATGGGCCAAAAAGAAGGGGTCGTTATATCGCTGCTGCAGAAATTAGGAGTGCCGCTGGGCTCTGTGACGGAGCGATTGCAGAAGGCCCTGGACCGGTTGCCGCAGGTCACGGGCGCCACGGCTCAAGCCTTCATTACGCCACGCCTCAAAAAAATCATCGAAGCCGCTGAAGAGGAAGCGGAAACGCTCAAAGATGAATACGTGTCGACGGAACACCTGTTGCTCTCGATGGTTCAGGATAGCGGTGAAGCCGGCAAGATTCTGAGAGAATTCGGAGCGTCGCATGACAAGATCTTGAACGCGTTGGTAGGCATTCGCGGCGGGCAACGAATTACTGATCCCAACCCGGAGGAAAAGTATCAGGCCCTGGAAAAGTATAGCCGCGACCTGACGGAGTTGGCCCGCAAGGGAAAACTCGACCCGGTCATTGGCCGGGACGATGAAATTCGTCGCGTCATCCAAGTTCTGTCGCGGCGAACCAAGAACAATCCGGTTCTCATCGGCGAGCCCGGCGTCGGCAAGACGGCCATTGTCGAAGGGCTCGCGCTGCGCATCGTCAACGGTGACGTGCCGGAAGGCTTGAAAGAGAAAAGGCTCGTGGCCCTGGACTTGGGCGCACTGGTTGCCGGCGCCAAGTTTCGCGGCGAGTTCGAGGATCGGCTCAAGGCGGTGCTGAAGGAAGTGACCGATGCCGCCGGCCAGATTATTCTTTTCATCGACGAACTGCACACTTTGGTCGGCGCGGGCGCCGCCGAAGGGGCCATGGATGCCTCGAATATGCTGAAGCCGGCACTGGCGCGCGGAGAGTTGCGCTGCGTCGGCGCCACGACGCTCGATGAGTATCGCAAGCGCGTGGAGAAGGATGCGGCGCTGGAGCGACGATTCCAGCCGATTTATGTCGGCGAGCCCTCGGTGGAAGACACGATCGCTATTCTGCGCGGGCTAAAAGAAAAATACGAAGTCCATCACGGCGTGCGGATTACCGACGGAGCCATCATCGCGGCGGCCACGTTGTCACACCGCTACATCAGCGACCGTTTCTTGCCTGACAAGGCCATCGATCTAATTGATGAGGCGGCCTCTCGCTTGAGAATTGAGATCGACAGCATGCCCATCGAGATCGACGAGGTGGAGCGCAAGATTCTCCAGCTGGAGATTGAGAAGCAAGCTCTTAAACGGGAAGAGGATAAAGCGTCAAAAGAAAGACTTGCCAATCTCGAACGCGAAATGCAAAACCTGAAGGAAACGTCCAACGGTCTTAAAGGCCACTGGAAAAACGAGAAGGAATCGATCCAGCGCATCCGCGCGCTGAAAGAAAAGATTGAGGCAACCAAAGTTGAAGAGCAGCAAGCGCAACGTCAGGGGGACCTGAACCGCGCTGCCGAGCTCCGTTACGGTACCCTGACGCAACTCCAAAGAGAGTTAGAAGATGCAAATCGGAAGCTTGCGGAGCTGCAGAAAGGCCAAAAAATGCTCAAGGAAGAGGTGGATGCGGAGGACGTTGCTGAAGTCGTCGCCAAGTGGACGGGGATTCCGGTTTCCAAGATGCTGGAGGGCGAAATCCAAAAGCTGCTAAAGATGGAGGACCGGCTGAAACTCCGCGTCGTCGGACAAGACAGCGCGATTCACGCGGTCTCCAACGCGGTGCGCCGCGCCCGAGCCGGACTGCAAGATCAGAACCGCCCCATCGGTTCTTTCATCTTCTTGGGTCCCACGGGTGTCGGCAAGACGGAGCTTTGCCGTGCGCTGGCGGAGTTTCTCTTCGACGATGAGCAAGCCATGGTCCGCTTGGATATGTCGGAGTTCATGGAAAAACACTCCGTTTCCCGGCTCATCGGCGCTCCTCCGGGTTACGTCGGCTACGAAGAAGGAGGCTATCTTACGGAGGCCGTGCGGCGTCGGCCCTATTCGGTGGTCCTTTTCGATGAGATTGAAAAGGCGCATCCCGATGTCTTCAACGCCCTGCTGCAGATCCTCGAAGATGGGCGCATGACAGATGGTCAGGGCAGAACGGTGGACTTCAAGAATACCGTGATTATCATGACCTCGAATCTCGGCAGCCAGTACATTCACGACTTGGCCAGCAGAGACCGAAAGGAAATGGAGCGTCTCGTGACCGCCGCCTTACGCGACGCATTCAAACCGGAGTTCCTCAACCGGGTAGACGAGACGATCATCTTCAACAATCTCGGCCGCGAAGAGATCAAGTCCATCGTCGAGATCCAACTGAAACGGTTGCGCCAAAACTTAGCGAGCCGAAAACTGGCTCTCGAGATTACCGACCGGGCGAAGGCATTCATTGCGGAAAAAGGTTACGACCCTGTTTACGGCGCGCGCCCGCTGAAGCGAACCATCCAGCGGCTAATTCAGGACCCGTTGGCAGTTAAGATCCTCGAAGGAGAGTTCAAAGAAGGCGATCGAGTTACCATCGACTCTGACGGAGACGGCTTGCTCTTCGGCCATGGGGATTCGACCGCGGCAGACGAAAGCTGGGCGGCGCAGAGGACGCTTCATTGACCGTCTCAGCGAAAAAAACTCAAAGGAAAAGAATCCCTCCGGGGCTCGCGTTGGTGCGGAAAGAAATTCCTCCGCCGGCGAAGATCTTCAAGAGCAAGAAGGACGACAGCCGCAAGCGGGCCAAAGAGAAGCTTCAGCGAGAGATGAAAGAGTCCCTCCGAATAAATCTTCTTAGCCCGGCTTATGCACTCGTGACAGCGATCGAGGGGCGAGCCCTCCAGAGCGAAGGCGATGAGCCTGTGCCTTGGAGCGGCCTGCAAACTGAGTTACTGCAAGCGAATGCCTGGGAAAAAATGTGAGCGCCGAGCCAAGCACCAAAGACGGCATTGAAGCTGTTCGTCTCTGTGCCTTCACTCCTCCAGGCTCATCCCTCGATCGACACAGTGTCGTAGTTTTTCCTCTGGCCATGAATAATGCGGGTTAGCAATCTCAACGACCTACCTCCGGTAAGTTTCTTTGCTGCCATGAAAGGCGACAAAGAAGGATGGTCGTTTCTTTCATCTGCGTCGTACCGTTGAAGCTCCAACATCGTCACGATAAGATAGCCGCGGCCTCAACGGAAGAACACGCAAAATCTCTTTCTGTTGACTATTTCCACTATACTCGAATTGTCGTCTTCGCCTGAGGCGAGCTCTGTCTCCTAACTCAGCGCGGGAGAGAACAATTTTAGACCGATGGAGTCAGAGGATAAACCGCCTAAAAGCCATAGACACGCGACCCTGATCCTGCTCAATGTTTGCGTGGGGCAGTTTATCGTCGGTCTGGACCAACGGGCGCTGTTGGTTGCCCTCCCGACGCTCACTCAGACTTTCAACACCAGTCTCACGACCATACAGTGGGTTCTTTTGATCTATGATCTCACGCTCATCGGCGTGGTCATCACGGTTGGGCGTCTGGGTGACTTGTTTGGCCGTAGGCGGTTTTATGCCGGTGGATTCTTATTCTTCGTTTTGGCTTCCGCTCTCTGCGGCGTCGCGCAATCCGCCGGCCAGATCATTCTCTTTCGCGGCTTACAGGCGATGGGTGGAGCGATGATCGCGGCCAACGGCAGAGCTATCGCCTCAGTTGCCTTGCCATCGAGCGAACGAGGGAAGGCCATGGGCCTTGCCTCGATGGCGTTTCACATCGGCTTTCTAACCGGTCCGACCCTAGGCGGTTTTTTGATCGACACCGTCGGCTGGCGTTGGATCTTTTACATCAACATGCCCATAGGCATCTGGGGCGCTTACCTGGCGTGGAAGCTGTTGGAAGAGAGCAAAGAGAATGCGAACGAGGTATCGGTCGATTTCCCAGGAGCTATTTTGCTCATTTTGACCAACAGTCTCTTCATCTACGCCATGAATCAGCTCCCGCACGTGGGTTGGCGGGCTCCGCTGGTCATTAGGACGCTGCTCCTTTCCGCTGCCGCATTCGCGCTATTCGTCTTCGTGGAGCTGCGCAGCCGCATGCCGATCCTGAGCTTCTCGCTATTTCGGAACCGCCTCTTCACCGCGTCGATGCTCAGCCTCTTTTTCATAACGTCTACACAGTCGGCCATCAGTTTTCTGATGCCCTTTTATCTTCAGAACATCCTCCATTTCTCGCCGTCGCAGATGGGCTGGATCATCGTCGCGAGCTCCGTCGTGATCGTCATGTTTGCGCCCCTAGCGGGGTGGTTATCCGATCGTCTGGGGTCCCGCCTTCTCTGTACGGTCGGTTCCGCGCTGATCGTCATCGCGCAATTCTTTATCGCTTCATTGGGCATAGAAGCTTCGATCCCGCGCATCATTTTTCCGTTGCTTTTGTCCGGTCTCGGTTGGGCGGCCTTCAATTCGCCGAACCAGAGCGCGATTTTAGGTTCCGTGCCGCGAGATCAAGTCGGCACGGCCTCGGGAATGAACACCACCGCCGCCCGCACTGGCGGGGCGATGGGCGTCGCCCTCTCCGCGACTCTGTTTACCTATGGCTTGACGGCTGCCGGGCTGTCGTCGCTGCAGATCGAATCACCTCAAAGTTGGGGCACTTCACCGGAGATTTTCGTCCGCTCTTTTAATCGTACGGTGCACATCGTGAATTTTTTCACGCTGCTTTCCGTATTCTTTTCCGCTGTCAGGGGCTCGCGGAAAGAATGATCCGAATAGCCATCCAACATCGTCAATGACGCAAACCGATAATTCGACAAAACGGACGTCAAACCTGATCTTGCTGAGCGTCTGCATCGGCCAGACGATTGTCGGCCTCGATCAACGCGCGATCTTGGTCGCTCTTCCTACGTTGACGAAAACTTTCCACACGGCGTTAACTACTGTGCAGTGGACAGTGCTGATTTACGATCTGATTCTTATCGGCCTTATCATCACAATGGGACGTTTGGGCGATCTCTTTGGCCGCCGCCGCTTCTACAGCCTCGGCTTTCTGATTTTTGTCGTGGCTTCCGCCGTTTGCGGCCTATCCCAGACGCCGGGCCAGCTCATCTTCTTCAGAGCCGTTCAAGCCATCGGCGGGTCGATGATTGCGGCCAACGGCAGGGCGATTGTTTCGGTGGCTCTGCCGCGCGAGGAACGGGGGAAGGCGTTGGGTCTCACTTCCACGGCATTTCACGTTGGGTTCCTTACCGGCCCGTCGCTTGGTGGTTTCCTGATCGACACCATCGGCTGGCGCTGGATTTTCTATATCAACATGCCGTTCAGCCTTTGGGGCGCTTATCTCGCCTGGAAGATTATCCCGGAAACGAGAGCCAAGGAAAAAGTTTCAATCGATATTCCGGGGGCTCTACTCCTGCTAGTGAGTAACGGCCTTTTCATCTACGCCATTGATCAACTGCCGCGCCTTGGATGGCGTCATCCGACTTTTCTATTGATACTCTCGCTCTCCGTTGTCGCGTTGGCGTTTTTGTTGCTTGCCGAATCCAGAACCAAAACGCCGATTCTGATTCTGTCGATGTTCCGCACCCGTCTCTTTAGCGCGGGCATTTTGAGTCTCTTCGTCATATCCGCGAGCTTGTCCGCCATCAATTTTCTTGTCCCGTTCTACTTGCAAAATCTCTTGGGCTTCTCGGCGTCGCAAGTGGGCTGGATTATCGTCGCAGACTCGGTGATTATCATGATCATGGCGCCGATTGCCGGCTCGCTTTCGGACCGCCTTGGGTCGCGCCTACTCTGCACCGTCGGCTGCGCCATCGTCTTCGTAGCGCAGTTCTTCGTGGCTTCGCTGGATCTTCATTCATCGATCCTTAGAATCATGTTTCCGCTGGCGCTTTGGGGCGTCGGCTGGGCGCTGTTCAATTCCCCGAACCAGAGCGCCATTCTGGGGGCTGTGACAACGGACAAAATTGGCGCCGCCGCCGGGATGATCGCTACGACCGCGCGCGCCGGCGGCGCCATAGGGGTCGCTCTATCGGCGACTCTATTCAGCTATTTCTTGTCCGCCGCCGGCTTGACCAGTACTCAGATCGACGCGCCCGAGAGTTGGAAGGCTTCACCGGATATCTTCATGGGCGCTTTTAATTTTACCGTGCATATCGTGAACCTTTTTAGTTTGCTTGCGGTGTTCTTTTCGGCGGTGCGAAGCCCACGACGGGAATGAGTCGGACAAATCCCAACGAATTTCACCGGATGCCATCGATGCACAGTTGCGTCTCTGGTGGCCTCGCTATACGATGCCTGAGTCACGCCTCTAAAGATGCTGAGGCCAGCAAGTGGTTCCTCGGCAATAACGGCTGAAACTGCCACTTGTTGTCATTTCGACCAAAGGGAGAAATCTTGTTCGAGCTTGAGAGATTCCTCACTTTCGTTCGGAATGATAGTAGAAGCTCGCGCGGCTATGGCCATGGGTTGGTATCTCCACATCGATATGGACGCCTTCTTCGCTTCGGTGGAACAGGTGCTCGACCCCAGTATGCGCGGCAAACCCGTTATCGTTGGCGGACGCAATGGTCGCGGTGTGGTGACCTCGGCTTCCTACGAGGCGCGCAAGTTCGGAGTTCACTCCGCCATGCCCGGCTTCCAAGCCAAGAAGCTCTGCCCAGACGGGATCTTTGTCCCGAACCGCCGCCGCGTCTATAGCGAGTTTTCACACAAAGTTTTCGCGATTCTCGAACGATACTCGCCCGAAGTGCATGCGGTCTCCATCGATGAAGGCATCGTCGATCTCACCGGCACCGACAGGCTTTTCGGCCCGCCGCTGAAAACCGCGGATCAAATCATCCGCCGAATCGAGACGGAACTGGGGTTGCCGTCCTCCGCCGGCCTTTCGCAAAGCAGAGTCGTCAGCAAAATCGCCGCGACCCTGGCAAAACCTCGCGGCCTCATCTATGTGCCACCGGGTTCCGAGAAAGAATTTCTGATACCGCTTGCTGTCGAATTGATTCCCGGGGTCGGGCCTAAAACGCACAAACTGTTCTCACGGAAGGAGATTAAAACCATCGGTGATCTACTCAAGCGGCCGGAGCTGGCAGCGCGCTTTTTGGATCTCGGCGAAGCTCAGAGGCGAGAACGGCGTCATGATCACTCGATTGGCAATGAAACCACTTTGGACAAACCGCTCCGAGACAAAGAACCGATGGAAGCCGTGCTGTGGGATCTGGTGGAAGAGGTGGGCAGTCGGCTACGCCGAGAGGAGCTTTATGCCCGCTGCCTCACGCTGAAGATCCGTTACACGAACTTTCAAACCATCTCCCGCTCGTGCACACTCCCCGCGCCCACCCGTTTTGACCGAGAAATCTTCGATGTCGTCAGCGATCTGCTGCGACAAAATATCGGCCAAGGCCGAGCGGTGCGGCTCCTGGGCGTGAGCGCCAGCGCTTTGCAAAGCTCCGGTTGGCAGGAACCTCTGTTTACACGCGAACGCCGAAAGTCCTGGGAGAAGCTCTACCAAGGCATCGACGCATTGCGCCATAAATACGGCGAGAACACCATTGGAGCGGCGACACCGCGGAACCGCAGCCGTTGATTTTGCCGGCAAAGCTTCTTACTGTCTTGAAATTCTTGAATGACGAACACGACGATTAACAACCAAGCCTTTCTCGCCGCCTGCCGTCGGGAAAAAACTCCATACACGCCGGTTTGGCTAATGCGCCAAGCCGGCCGGTATATGGAAGAGTACCGAAAGCTCAGAGCGCAATACGGCTTTCTCGAACTCTGCAAACGGCCCGAGCTGGCCGCTGAAATCACCCTAACCCCGGTGGAGCGCCTTGGCGTCGACGCGGCGATTCTCTTCGCCGATATCTTGCTTATTCTAGAGCCGATGGGCGTGGGACTGGAATACGCCGCGGGCGACGGCCCGGTCATTCACCGGCCCGTCCGGTCGGCCGTCGACGTTGATCGTCTGAAAGAATTTAAAGTTGATAAAGAACTCTCCTTCGTCATCGAAACAGTGAAAAAAGCCCGCGCGTCGTTGGGCGGCAAGGTTCCGCTCATTGGATTTGCCGGCGCACCCTTTACCTTAGCTTCCTACCTCATCGAAGGCGGGAGCTCGCGGAATTATGTCCATACCAAGCAGCTATTCTGTTCCGATCCAAGCGCATGGATTCGCCTGATGCAGCGACTCTCATCCGCCGTCGCGGCATACCTGAATGCCCAGATCGCCGCGGGAGCCCAGGCAGTCCAGCTCTTCGATAGCTGGGCCGGCTGTTTATCACCGGGCGATTATGAGCAATTCGTTCTTCCACACACACGCTCAACTATCGCGGCCATTACATCCGGCGTGCCGGTCATTCATTTCAGCACGGGAACCAGCGGCCTGCTTAAATCGATCCGCGCTGCTGGTGGCGATGTCATCGGCGTCGATTGGCGGGTGAATTTGGACGAGGCTTGGCAACAAGTCGGCTACGACGTCGCCATTCAAGGCAATCTCGATCCCGTAGCTCTCTTTGCTTCTCCGAAAGAGATTCGCAGCCGCGTGGCGGATGTTCTACGCCGCGCGAGTGACCGCCCTGGGCATATTTTTAACTTGGGCCACGGCATACTCCCTGAAACTCCCGTCGAAAACGTCGTCGCCATGGTCGAAGCCGTCCATGAGCTCAGCGCACGATAAAAGATTGGTCTTGAGCCTCCCGAATTTTGAAACCCTTTCCCGCTTGCGGGAGGGGTGAGGGTTCCCAAGCCATCCAGCAATGAACTCAACCTACGATGCGGTATTGCTCATCGCCTTCGGTGGCCCCACGTCATCTGAAGAAATTCGCCCATTTCTCGCGCGGGTAACGAGGGGGCTTCCGATACCGCCACAGCGCCTGGAAGAAGTTGCCCATCATTACGAAGCGGTCGGCGGCAAATCACCGCTGAAGGAAATCACTTTCCGCCAGGCGCAGGCTTTACAAATCTTGCTGCAGCGAAAAGGCCTGTCGCTCCCCGTCTATGTCGGTATGCGTAACGTGAGTCCCTTCTTCGTTGAGACAGTGAAACAAATGGCCGGCGACGGAATCCGAAAAGCGCTGGGGTTTATTCTTTCTCCATACAGAACCGAAGCGAGCTGGGACCGCTATCAAAAAAACATCGCCGACGCCCGGGCGAAGCTGCGAGACAACGTGCCGGAGGTTGACTACTGTGCCGTCTGGCATGACCATCCCTTTTTTATCCAGGCTTGGGTAGAACTGATTCAAGCCAGCCTTGCTGAGATTCCATCGTACCGACAACAAACAACACCGCTTGTTTTTACCGCCCACAGTATTCCCGTCGCGATGGCCGATCGTTCGCCCTACGTGGAACAAGTCCAGATTACGGCTCGCTTGATCGCTGAACGGCTTGGTTGTTCTCGCTGGTCCATCGCCTATCAAAGCCGCAGCGGCAAACCCACCGATCCGTGGCTCGAACCCGACATCAAAGATGTAATCCGGAAGCTTGCGGTGGAACGCGTTACGGAGGCCATCGTCGCGCCCATCGGTTTTGTCTGCGACCATGTCGAAGTTCTCTACGATCTCGACATCGAGGCAAAAACAATCGCCCGAGATCTCGGCGTTAACCTCGTGCGTGCCAACTGCCCGAACGATCACCCAACGTTCATTCAAATGATCGCCGATGTGATTACCAGGAAGCTCGCAGTAACTTAAATGAACCCGCCTCCCGCCAAGCTGACCTGGTACTAAAAAAAGCATTTATGGTTTCTTCCAAGTTGCCATCTTATAGTGCTTTTCGGCTCGACCTTGAACCGAGAAAAATGAAGATGTATACTCCATGTAAGAATTTCATACCTGAGTGTGGATATGCCAGTCGTTAAGGTGACAGAGAAAGGTCAGGTAACTCTTCCCGTAAACTTGCGTCGGAAGCTGGGCATTACCAAGGACGACTACCTTGTAGTGGAAAGCGAGGGGGAGTACCTCAAGTTGCGTAAAGTCTTACACGCCAAGGCCCTCGGACCCGAAGACCCCATATGGAACATGATCGGCCAAGGTTCCAGTGGTAAACGAGATGTGTCAACACGGCACGACGACTACTTGGCCCAGGGAGAGCGGAAGAGGTGGCGCAAGTCTTAGTGGACACCAGCGCCGTTTATGCTCTCGTCGATAGAGACGACGCCTACCATCGCAAAGCTGTAGCGATTCTACGCGCTTTACCAAGGCGCGGAGTTACGCCCCTGCTAACCAACTTCATAGTGGCAGAGTCCCATGCTCTCATACTCTCTCGACTGGGAGCCGAGATGGCTCGTCGCTGGTTGCTAGGACAAGTCTGGCGCATAGAGGCTGTTCACTCGCGGGATGAAGAAAGGGCAAGGGAGATTATCCGCAGATATACGGACAAGAGTTTTTCTTATACCGATGCTACAAGCTTCGCTGTCATGGAACGCTTGGGACTAAGAGAAGCTTTCGGCTTTGACCCTCACTTTCAGCAGTACGGCCTAAAGCTCTTGGTTTGATAACTATCGATGCACTGAAAGCCACCGCATGACACTGCTTTGATTCCCCCTGACAATAACGTGGTACAGCAGGCCGAGGCCGATAGGCACAGCGAGCGTGGGAAAAGGTGAAGTCCTCCGACGGAGTTTCGCCTCATCCAAAGTCCCAGTATTGATGATTGAAAACACCGATGGGTATCGGCAAAGAACGCCTCAACCCATCCTACCCTGCCTGGATGTGGTATTTTTTAAGAGTATTTTGGTGGGCTGAATGAACCGTCGGGTCATCGTCATCGGCGGCGGGATCGCCGGCCTTGCAGCCGCGCACCGCGTTATAGAGCTGAACAACGACAGATCTCTCGGCCTCGAAGTAATGCTGCTCGAAGCCTCACCCCGTTTGGGCGGATCCATCGCAACCGAACGAATCGATGACTTTCTCGTCGAAGCCGGCCCCGATTCCTTCATCACCGAAAAGCCCTGGGCGCTCCGTCTGTGCGAACGGCTCGGGTTCGCCTCTCGCCTTGTATCAACGCAAGCGGCATATCAGAAAATCTACATCGTCCATCAAGGTAAACTGGAGCCATTACCCGAAGGCTTTTTTCTCCTCGCGCCGACTCGCCTTTGGCCGTTCGTCCAAACCCCGCTCTTCTCGTTCAGCGGCAAACTCCGGATGGCAGCGGAGCTTCTTCTTCCGCGCGGAGCTATGAATGATGACGAAAGCCTCGGGTCATTCGTGCACCGTCGATTCGGCGCCGAAGCTTTGGAACGCGTCGCCCAACCTCTGGTCGGCGGCATCTACGCGTCTGATCCGGACAAGCTCAGCCTGACCGCAACGATGCCGCGCTTCAAGGAAATGGAACGGACCAAGCGCAGCATCATTTGGGCGACGTGGTCGGAGCAAAGACGACGGGCGCGCCATCGGGAGAGCGGCAGCGGCGCCCGCTGGAGTCTGTTCGTCACTCTGGCCGGCGGCATGCAGGAATTCGTCGATCGTATCGCGCGCCGGCTTCCCGAAGGAAGCATGCGTCTGAACTCTCCGGTCAAAAACGTCATCTACGATCAAACTCAACGCACGTGGCGCATTTCGACCGCTGGCAAGGAAACCGCTGAAGCAGGCGCTGTCATTCTCGCCACGCCAGCCCCCCGAACTGGGGAAATGCTCGGCTCCGTCGCAAAAGACGCTGCTGAAGAACTTAAAAACATTTCCTCCGCTTCCACTGCGACGGTTAGCCTGGCTTACAGGCGCGAGGACTTTCCCTCTAAGCTCGATAGCTTCGGCTTCGTCGTGCCGGTCATCGAGCAACGAAAAATCATGGCCTGCACGTTCAGCAGCTTGAAGTATCCCGGCCGAGCGCCCGAAGGCCGCGTCCTGCTCCGCGCCTTCATCGGTGGAAGCTTGCAGCCGGAGTTATTTCAAGATGACGATGCGACAATGGAGAAAAACGTCCGCGAAGAACTGGCCAGCCTGCTCGGGGTGACGGCGCCACCCCTTTTCTCGCGCATTTGGCGCCATCCGAATTCCATGCCGCAATATCATGTCGGACATGAGTCGCGCATCCGGCGAATCGAGGCGCATCTTGCAAAATTCCCCACACTGGCGCTCGCCGGCAGCGCCTATCGCGGCGTCGGCATTGCCGACTGTGTCCGCACCGGCGAAGAAGCCGCAGAGAAAGTCGTGAATCAGTTTCGTAATAGCGTATGAGCTTTGCGCACCCCCTCTTTAAGTCTCCCCCGTCAAGGGGGAGACAACAGATAACGCGACTTCGATTGCGAACAGAGAATAAGTCATTACAAGTCTGCTTCTTGACGCATCTGTTCGAACCGGATTATGAATTCATTACTGACGTAATTGCGAGCCTTACCTACAAAGACGGAGACGTGTTATGGCCATGACGATCATTGATTCTCAAGTCCATATCTGGGCGCCGGAGACTCCGGAAAAGCCTTATGCCAAAGGTGATGCTTCCACGCCGCATCGTCCGGTGCCGCTGGACCACGAAGAACTTTTGCGGGAAATGGATGCCGCGGGCATTCATCGCTGCATCTGTGTGCCGCCGACCTGGGAGGGAGACCGTAATGACACGTCGCTGGAAGCGGCACGTTTACACCCGGACCGTTTTGCAGTCATGGGAAGAATCTCGA
>VBKE01000299.1 GCA_005879605.1 Deltaproteobacteria bacterium | reverse complement strand
TCATATTAATCAGAATGACATTCATGTGACTTCGCATTACGACAGAGCAGGCGAGGATCAGAGGTTATCCGTTTCCCTTCATCCTTTGCTCTCCCGTTGGAGACAGATAACCGAATGTTTTGTCGGTGCCCTAAGGAGAACTAACGATGAAGTTAAAGAAACATCGGCTTAAACTTCTAGTTCAGTCAGTTCTGAGCGCGGTGATTTTATTTTTTCCCTCGCTCGTTTTATCCCAAACTCCTTTCTATCAAGGAAAGACGATCACGGTTGTTCAGGGCACTGAAGCGGGCGGGAGCTCGGACGTGATGACGCGAGCCATGCTGCCCTATCTCAAAAAACATATTCCCGGACAGCCAACCATTGTATCCGAATACATGCCGGGTGGAGGAGGAATCAAGGCCGCCAACCACGTCTATAAAAACGTCCGCCCCGACGGCCTGACCATCGGTCGCATCGGCGGCGGCCTGGTAGCCAACGCCGTTCTCGGCGAAAAGGGTGTTTTGTACGACCTCAATAAACTGATCTATTTGGGTTCACCTCATAGCACCTACCACTGGGTCTTCATCACGAGGCAGGAAGCCGGCCTGAAAAATTTAGATGCCTTGCGTTCAGCCACCGGGGTTAGAATTGGCGCTCAGGCCGTGGGTCATTCAAACTACTTCGTCGGCCGGCTGTTCGCGTATCTGATGGGGTTCAAGGATCCCAAGTTCGTCGTTGGATATTCCGGAACGGAACTCGATCTGGCATTGGTCAGAGGAGAATTGGATGGCCGCATCAACAATCCTGACACGTTGATGATTCGAAATGCCGACTTGCTGGCAAAAGGCGCCATCGACATCCATGCGATCATGGAAGTCCCCAAAGGCCTCAAGCAACCCGGATTTGACCGCCTACCGGAGATCGAAGAGTTTGCCAAGTCGGAACGAGAGCGAAGATTATTGGCGATGATTCGCACCTTCAGACGATTCGGCACCCCGTCGATCTTGCCTCCCGGCACCCCGAAAGAACAGGTAAAGATCCTGAGGGAAGCCATGGCTAAGATGTTCAACGATCCTGAATTCCAGAAGGACTACAAAAAGTTTGTCGGCGAAGAACCGACACCGCTGATGCCGGAGGAGATGGAGCGCGCGGTCAAAGAGCTGCCTAGGGATCCGGAAATTGTCGATCTTTTCAAGAAGCTCAACGCGGCCGGCCCTTTGCCGGCGCGGTAGATTTGCTTGAAGGCAATCGAATTTCTGGGTTGGCAACAAATTTCTCAGGCAAAGGAAAACTCCTATGAGCGCCGCTCGATGGGCGGCATGCGGAGCGGTACCCCTTCTTTCTTGAGTTCCTCTTCGTACATGGCGCGGATTTCCGGCGGCTCGTTTTCATGCTCGAGCAGGTGACCGCCCTCGTACTGGCTGACCGTCGGCATCCAAGGATGGCCGACTTTGCGGAGACCCCGCCTCAATGCCAGATGCCGAGCGGCCTCGCGGCTTGTGGTGAAGTGATGATGGAACCAACCTTCCGGAGGAACAAATAAACTTCCCCTCTTCCAATCGAAGCGCACGAACTTTCCTCCCGGAGGCCACATCAGTGAATATCCTTTACCGTCTAAAACTATGACCTGTGCTCCGGGACCGTGCTGATGAGCCTTCTTATAAGTGCCGGACTCGATCGCCATGATGTGACCGACCATGGAGTTGCCGGAGAGATGAATGCCGAGGCGGCTGAAACCGATCCCTCTTTCGGGGTGATAATCTAGTTGGACGGCATCCACATCAGGGATGAAATTCACCACGCGATCTTCCAACTCTCCCGGCTTGAGTTCGCTGCTGAAAAAATCCTTCTGGCCGGAGAAGCGGCCTTTGAACTCATAAGGGACATCGAAGACGAAATCCGGAGAATGGAAAATATTCACGATCAGCGGCGCGTTATTCACGGCCACGAAGCGCACGGGCTCTTGCGATGAGCCATTGAAGTGCTGATGCTTGCAGTTGATCGGCGGGGAAAAGAGACTTCCGGCTTGCCATTCCAGCGTAATCGGATCCTTGGAGCCTTCGCTCCAAAACTGAGTAGCGCCCCGTCCGGTAAGAATCAGCACCTGCTCCTCGTACATATGGTGCATCGGCTTTAGGTTCTTGCCGGCGGGAATTTCTCCGATCATCGCGCCGACGAAGCCCTGGGATCCTTCCAAGTGGCAATAAGCCGCCGGACCACCCAGACGATCCCAATTTTCCAGCGGCGCCGTGCGAAGATCTTCGACACCATAGCCGCCGATCACTTTCAGCCCCTCCGCATCGCACCATTCCAGAAAAGCCGACTTGCGCGCGTATCTTTTCCTTATGACTTCATCCATATTTGGCTCCTATTCTCTCACCCCAACCTGTCCGCCGATGGCGCGAGCGAACAATGCCGCTCCAACAACCAAGCCGACGATGATCACCGCAACCACCGTAGCCTTTTCAAACTCGGCGCCGGCGGCAAAGTCCAGCATCAGAAGTGAAAGCGTCCGCGACTTGCCCGTACCGAGCAGCACAACCGTACTAATATCTCTCGCCGCGGAAATAAAGCCGATCAAGCCGACCGTGATGAGGGCGGGCATGGTTAATGGAAAAATGACGCGCCGAAAAGTGTCGAGCCAGGTTCCGCCGCAAACTTTCGACGCCTCTTCGAGATCGTTACCGAGTTGCAAGAAAACGCTCTTGATGAGCTGGGTACCCAAAGGCATGCTCTTGATCACCATGGCGATCATCAGCACGTAGATCGTTCCGTAGATCGGCAGGAAAATTCTCGTCTGCAGAAACGTCCACATCAGTGCGACCCCGAGAAGGATGCCGGGGATCGACCAGGGCAGCCACGAGAGAAAATCCAGAAGCCATCCGCCGCGATGATTCGTCTTGACGATGACATGCGCGATCACCGAATAGAGTAATATCCCGACCGCGCCGGAGCCGACCCCAATGGCGATGGTATTCCACACGGAGCGCACCAACACCGGGTCAGTCAACGTTGCCCGCCAGTTATCGAGTGTCCAAGGCTGGGGAATGTTGAAAAATCCGAAAAGCTTCATAAAGGTCCCGGCGACCAACAGAACCGTGGGAACGGCCGTCATGACCAAGGCAAAGAGAAGTACCACCGCGAGCGCCGGATAGCGCCAGCGACCGAGGCGCGTGGGGCGAATACTGAAGCCGTGTCCGGTGACGGTCACGTAGCTGCGATGGGCGATGTAACCGCGCTGGAGCGCGACCATCAGCAGAAGAATTCCCAGCGACACCGTGCTCAGGGCCATGGCCGCGGGAAATTGGGGAGGTTCCCAGGTGACGAGCTCATGAATTTTCGTTGAATAAACCTGAAGACCGATCGGCGTGCCGAGCAAAAGCTCGATCTCAAATGCTTCCAACGACCGAATGATTCCGAGAATCGTCGTGACCAGAATCGCCGGCGCCATGATAGGTACGATGATATGAAAAAACGTATGCCGCCCGCTTGCGCCCGAGATGCGCGAAGATTCTTCGAGGGCCGCATCCAGATTGCGGAAAGCCGGGCTGAGCAACATGACCTTGACCGCGACGGTTCCGCCGAGATGCGCCCAGACGATGCCCCAAAAAGAATAGATGTTGAAAGGTCCATGTTCAGACAGCCCGAGAGCTTGCACTCCCTGATTCAGCAGCCCGTATTTCGGATCGAGCAGCAGAATCCATCCCATGGTTTGGGGTAGCGCGGGTAAAAAAAACGATAGCCAAAAAAGAAATTCCAACGGCCCCTTCATCGGTAGATCCGTTCGCGCGATCAACCAGGCGAAGAAAACTCCGACGGCCAAGGCGATCAACTGCCGCGTAATGGCCAAGGTAAAGGTGTTGGTCATCGCTCTGATGATGCCTGGACTGCTGAATGCCTTCGCCCACCCGTCCATCCCCCAAACGATGGGCTCGCCGGGCCGGGCGATCTGGAAGCTGTTGAGAATCATCAATCCTAAAGGCGTCAGGACAAGAAAGCCGACTGTCACAAGCAAGATTGCCATGGGCAGTGACGGCATATGCCACCGCGCCATCGGGAAGATGTTCGGTTTTGCAAAGGTCACGGTCTGGCCCATCGCTGGGGATTTCTCATCCATCACTTAATCTCCGCTCGAACTCCCATGCGCAATCGGCCCGACTTATCCGTCATCGTTGGCAGCCGTATCAAAACTCATGTCTGGGGCAATCCCCTTCTTTTCCAACTCCGCTTCATAGACTCGGCGAATCTCCCGATCTTCGTCTTCATATTCGATCAACGTTCCGCCCTGCCTCACCGAGGTGTACACTCCCGCTCGAATCGCCGCAACTCGAATACCCAGAGGAAATTTATGGCTCCCACAACGTAAAGCCAATTGGAGCGCCGGCTCCGAACCGGTATTGAAATGCTGGTGAAACCAATTGGTCGGCGGGCTGAACACGCTACCCGGCGCCCAATCCACTCGCACCACTCGATCGCGGTAGCCGCTTTCGTAAGGTTTTGTTCCGAGATCGTTCGGCCACATGAGCGAATAGCCTTCAGAGCGCAAGATGACCAGGACGGCTCCGCCGCCGTGATAATGCGCCTTGTGATATCTTCCGACCGGCCACTCCGCAAGATGCCCGATCAACGTGTTGTCCGAGATCTCAAACTGGGTGAGATTAACGCCGGCCCCTTTCTGCTCCTGGGCGTCGATCTGCGCCTTTCGGGCATCCGGAATAAAGTTCGTTTCCCAAATCCACTGCCGGTTGTTGGTCGTCAGATAGCGCTCGTCGCTGGGCTCGAAATAATTCGCTTCCCCGTCATAGCGATCCACAAAAGAAAAATCACTGTTGAAAACGAATCGTTCATTGTGAAAATGGTCCAGCACCATGGGCGCGGTCGTCACGGCTAAAAAAATTGCCGGCGCCTTCGAATAATTGATGAGACGGTGCAACGTGTTCAAGGGCGGGGAAAACAAACTTCCCGCCTGCCAGGCGATGGAATCGGGCACGCGATTGCGCTGCTGAATTTCGGCGACCCCTTCCCCTTGAATAATGTAAATCACTTTTTCGTAAAGGTGCCTTTCGGGCTCGAGCGCCGCGCCCGGAGCGATCTTGCCTATATATACGCCGGTGATCCCTTCCAGACCGCGGAACTGAAGATACGCCCCCTCACAACCCAAGCGTTTCCAGGTTCCCAGATTGATTTTTCGTACGTCGGTAACGCCGAATCCCTCGACGATCGGAACACCTTCCTTTTCTATCCAGCGCTCGTAATAGGTTTTTGCCTTTGCTCTGGCGATCCCGACACGTCGCACGTTAGCATCCATATTCGTTCAATCTCCTATTAAAATTCTTCTAGTTCTTTCGCCTTTTAGCGCTCCGTGTATCTCACAGCCTAATTGCCTTTTTCTGCAGGCGGGCGGCGACCTTGCGATAGTCGCCTCTCACGGCCAACTCCGCATTTTCTTCGTCTTCTTCGCCCCAGTATCCGAGACTGTAACCGTACCATGGCATCTTTGGTTGAAGCGGCGGTAAACCGAGTTCTTCCCATCTATGCTTCGCCGCTTCCATAAATGTTTTCGCCGGCAGTGCGACCGGCGGATAGGGCCATTTGCGGGTGGCGTCAATCATGATCGCCGAACAGCCGGAAGGCGATGGAAATCGCGCCTCGGTGTGGGGCGAGCCTGGAGGCGCCGCCGACGGATCCAGCCCGGCGAACTTATGCGTGGTGATTTTGACGTCGCGGTGCGGCTGCATGCGAAAGCTGATGGCCCAGTTGACCGAGTCGGCGTCTTCAGAATCAATATCCTCGTCCACGGCAACCAGAATTTTCCCGTGGCTCGGATCCAATGCCACGGCGGCCTGAAGCGCCTGCCAGGGCTGCGCGGGGTTGGTCTTGCGCATGCGAATGATCACATATTTTCGACTGCCGCTCGACTCGTGCAAGGTCACATTGATCACGGCGGGGATATTGCAGTCATACTTCAAAAGCTTGTAGAGCGTCGCTTCATACCCCATCTTGCGCATAATCCCGCTCTCGCTCGGAACGCCTTCGGTAAACATTTGCAGGATGGGATTCTTTCTATGGGTGATGCATTTCACCAGGAAAACGCCGTTCATCAGCTGGCCGCCCATATAGCCGGTGAATTCGCCGAATGGTCCCTCCGGCTCCATGTGGTCGGTGGGAATCTCCCCTTCGATGACGATCTCCGCTGTCGCTGGCACTTCCAGATCGACCTTCTCGCACCTGACCAGCGGGATCGGCTCCCCGGCGATAGCGCCGGCCACGGCATATTCATTGCGGTCGTAACCGACCTTCGCCACGCTGGCCAAGCCGATGGCCGGGCTGCACCCCAGCACGATGGCCGCGGGCAAAGGGATCTTTCTCTCCTTGCATTTATGGAAGTGGATACCGATATGCTGCGCCGGCGAAACGCTGACTCCGGTTTTATTCGGCCCCTTGATCATGCAGCGGTAGGTGCCGACATTGGCAACGCCTGTGTCAGGATCCTTCGTTACGACGTAAGGAGCGGTAAGAAACGGCGCGCCGTCGAATCCGGGGTTGCTGATGGGCACAGGGAACCGGAGCAACCCTCCATCGGGCCGGGAAATCTCTCTCTCTTCGAGAATGACCTCTTTTACCGGTCCTCGCTTCACTAACCTCGGCAGGATTGGATGGCTCAAAGCATGGTTCCAGCGCTCCGCCACGCCGCCCGGGCCATCTTTCTCCGTCACACCAAGCGCCAATTGGTAGATCTCACGCGATGCGCCGAGCACTCCGACCGCAACCTTGCAGTTGTAACTCCTCCCCTTGGGATCGGTCACGTTGTCAAACAGAAATGCTTTTCTCTGGCTGTCGGGCAGACCTTGATATTGCCATCTGACCAACGGCATCAGTTCGGTGTTTTTCTCGATCCTCGCAGCGATGCGGTGGAGATTTCCCGTTTCGTCCAAGAGAGAAATGAACTCCCTGAGATCGCGAAAGTAGGGTTTGGTCTTTTGTTTGAGGAGCGGCCGGGCCATCCCTTATCCTTTGTACGTCACTTGATCAACAGCATCGGGCTCGGGCGGACCACCTTCTTCGCTTGTTCAATGGGAAATTCTTTTTCGCAGAACGGGCATTTGGCCGCGATCTTCAGCCTCTCGAACTGGGGCGAAACGAGAAATTCCTGATCGCATCCCGGACAGATCACTCTCATAGAGCTGGCCATAAATTCCTCCCCTCACGCGTCCAGCGGAATCTTCGACACTAGGTCGTTGCCGACATAGTCCCGAAGCTGAATTTTGCTCATCACCTCGTCGGGTACCTTGATCCTGATCTCGAAGGGCTCGGGCGGCGCGGGCATCGTCGCATCGATGCCGCCCTTGGCCACTGTGTAGGCGTGATAGCTCAGATCCCCGGGGCTTCCCGCATAGGCAGTCGGATCGCGGGTGGTCGTGATCATATTTGGAATCACCACCAGGTCGCGGTCCCAACGGCTGCGCGTGGCGACGGCCCAAAGAACCTCGGCATCGTCGAAGATATTGATATCTTCGTCTACGACCACGACATGTTTCACCCTGCGGTCCACGCCAAGCGCCGCGACGATCGCTTCCCTTCCCTGGCCGGCGGCGGTCTTTTTGATCTGGACATAAGCATGAAAGCGGCTGCAGCCCGAGGATGGGAGGTGAACGTTCTTGACCGTCGGCACCGCTTGCTTGACAGCGCGGTAGAGCGAGCCTTCGAGTGGGATTCCGCCCAAATGATCCTGGTCCCGCCCTCCCAGGTGAATGTCATGATAGATGGCGTCGCGGCGATGTGTGATCGCCTGCACCTCCATGACGGGCCTGAGCGTCTCCGGGGAATAATAGCGCGCATAGTCCGCGCGTAAGCCGTGGCGCCCCCGCTCTTTAGGGGGGATGATCCCTTCAATCACGATTTCGGCGTCGGCGGGCACAAGAAATTTTTCTCCCCATGTCTCCGACGGCGTGAGCCTCAGCGGCTCTGCCAATGCGCCGCCGATGACTGAGTATTCGTCCACGTCGATGGGCACGCGCGTCAAAGCGCCCATGCAAGCCGCGGGGTGATGGCCGATCCAGGCGATCGCCGGCAGACCGTCACCGGTACTCTCAACGCGCTCCCGATAGCGCTCCCAATTGTGGGTTCCCTCGCCGAGCCCCACTGTGACCTTCCTTCGGCCGAGGAGCCGCAAGGTCTGATAAGCGCAGTTGTAGATATTGCCGCCATGATTATCTACCGTCGTGATGACGGAACCGAGGATCGTCCGGCCTCCCTCCATGTGGTAAGGCAGCGGGACGGGAAAATCCAAGAGGTTGACTTCATCTCCCTTGCGAATCACTTCTTTCACCGGCGCCTCGGGTCTGCCCACAACAACGGGCGACTTCAGCACCCGGGTGCGCACGTCGTAGTCCAGACCGACCTTCTCGGCTGAAGAATCGAACGCCAGGGCGCAGAGCCGGCGGCTGGCAAAAAGGTTGGATAGCAACGGAAACCCGCATGGCTTTCCTTCGACATCCCGAAGTTTCGTGAACAGCGTGATAGGAAATTTATGGGCGCGATCCAGCTTGACCAGCAGCGCCGAGATCTCGAAGCGAAGATCCAATTCGCGCTCGACGGTGATCAGCTCCTCGGGATAGCGTCGCTTCACATCGGCGAGAAAGCTCCTGAGATCTTTCGCTTGTTTCACCTTTCCTCCTTATCGTTGCTGGACTCGCTGGATGAAACTGTTATCCACCAAGGCAGCCACATTTAAGTCCCGCAAGCGGGGGTTGCTTTCCGCCAGGTCCGTCACATTTCTCCGCAGATCCTCCAGCTTGGTGTACGGAAACGGAGAGAGAGGGTCCACGTACATACGATAGTTCAAATCGAGCACCCCCGGGTCATCGGTGCGCAGACGGCGTCCCACGATTCCCAAAACGGCGGGGCGATTTTTCGGATTCTTGGTCCACTGCGTTCCTTCGACGAGCGCCGTGATGAAGCGCTGAACCGTATTGCGGTTTTGGTCGCGAAAGGCGCGCGTCGTGATGTAGGAATTACCAAGGATTCGAATGCCCATTTCCATGGCATCCGCTAAGGCGTGATAAGGAATGCCGGCCCGCTCGAAGCGCTCGACGGTGCTCGCCACGGCGCTAACCATTCCCGAGCGAAACGCAACGACTCTTTGGTTACCACCACCGACAATCTGCACGTATTCGACGTCCTCGGGCCTGAGTCCCAATCTTTCCAGCATCCGGCGCGTAGCGTAGTAGCTGGCCCCGCCGATGCGGTCGATGCCGACCTTCTTTCCTTTGAGATCCGCCACGCTTTTGATTCCAGGCTGAACGATAAGCTTGTACTGCGTCGGTTCGCTGCTGGCGATGATGATCAGATCCGCGCCCATCGCGGCAGCCTGGGCGGCGGTTTCGAGGGAGCCCGAGTAAATCGGGATCTCTCCCGCGAGCAGCGCCGGCATCCCTTGCGAAGAGCTGGCGATGAAGATCAGTTCCGTTTCCAAACCTTTGCGCGCGAAAAATTCCATGTCTTGAGCTGCCCAAAGGGGAATACGGTTTCCGGTAATCGACGCGTAACCGACCTTCAGATGTATTGCTTTGTGAGGCTCTGCGGCAAACGCGGCGCCTGCGTAATTAAGGCCAACCGCAAGCATCACGATGCAATCCAATAAAAACTTGCGCGCTACGGGCACTGACATCGCCTTTGTTTCAGAAGCCGTATTCTTTCCATCTGCGCTTGAGCGTCGCCGCCATCTCCGGCGAGATCGCCGTGCCCAACGGAGGATAGCGGCTGCCGCCGTACTGCTCCTGTGGCTCGAGCTCCCAGTTGATGGTGGCGTCGATCAAGACGCGGGTCCACTTACCGTGGCCGTACTTTACTGAATCTCTCTCCTCCAACGGCACGCTCGGATCGAGCATGGAGCCCGACGTTCCCGGAAACATCGTGATGTCCCCCAATCCAGCGTTCAGCCGGTAACAGAGCGCCCACTCGATCGCTTCCCAATCGTGAATATCGATATCGTCGTCGACGACGATCAGATGCTTTCCCGCGTAATTGGCGAGATGGCAGCCCCACAGTGCCGCGGCAACTTGCTGCGCGTGGCCGCGATGGCTCTTGCGAATCTGCACGCGCAAGAGCTCGGGCCATTTGCCGCGCCACACTCCGGTGACATTCGGCACCCCAGCCTCTTCGAGGTACTGCCATGCCATCGCGGAAAAAGTCGCGGGCGTCCAGGTCGTCCCTTCGTTGGTTCGTCCCGGGCTCGACCCGGTTAAGCAGCCATGAAAGATCGGGTCGTTTCGGTGAGTGATGCATTCCACGCGAATGGCGTGTTTCGGCGTTGTTCGACCTGCGTAATAGCCCGGATATTCGCTGAACGGACCTTCGGGTTCGAACGTTTTCGGATCCGGAGAAATGAATCCTTCAAGAACGATTTCCGCGGACGCTGGAACCAGCAGATCGTTGGTTTCGCATTTGACCAGCTCCACCGGCGCGCCTCGCAGCGAACCCGCCATTTCGTATTCGGGATGATTGACCGGCGTCGAAGCCGCTATGAACAAGCTCTGGTCCCAACCGATGACAACGGCAACGGGCATCTCTTGGCCGCGATTTTTGTATTTGCTGAAGTGCTTGCCCCATCCTTGGGTCATCGCAAGCAAGACGCCGATGGTATTCTTTTTCGCGATCATGCCGCGATAGGTACCGGCGTTGAGCCTCCCGGTTTCCGGATCTCTGGTAACGACGCTAGCGGAGGTCATGATAAAACGGCCGCCATCGTGGGGATTCCATTTGGGAACCGGGAATTGCAACACATCGACGGCGCTCCCTTTGACGATATTCTCTTTGACGGGCCCGCTGCTCACGGTGAGCGGCTTTACCGGTTTCGAGAAACGATCTTTAAAAATGGTGACCAGCTCACGGTAAGAGGTCTCTTGCGAAACACCGAGAATTCGGCAAACCCTTTCTCTCGTCCCCGTGCCGTTGGTGAATAACCGCCGGCAGACGGTCTTGCGATGGTCTTTGATGTTCTCAAATAAAAGCGCCGGCCCGTGCTGGCTCGATATTTCCCTCGTAATCGCGCCGATTTCTTCGTTCCAATCCACTTCCGCTTTGATGCGCTTGAGATCGTTTCTTTCTTCGAGGTCATCGATCCATTCGCGCAAATCTCTTACCGCCATTTGTTCAACTCCAATCGGTCAAAAATGTTTCCTTTGTCCTTCGGCACCCAACAAGACCAAATCGGCGCCTTTTTAACAGCTCCCTCTGTTTGCCCTCTCCCATTGTGAGATTGTGTCGCAATGTCAATCGGTCGAGATTCTTCACTCCGTTCAGAATGACAGCTATGTCAATGTCGCGATTGCAACACAGATTCATTCGACCAAGGCCATCAAAGCTCTGCGTACCAGAGTCCTGCTCAAATCGACTTTGTAACCGTTCATTTTAAGCGGCTTTGCCTGCTGGAGCGCCGCGTCCGCCGCCGCCGTTGCCAACCCTTCGCTCATCGGCTGGTTTCGCAAAAGATCTTCAGCCTCCCGGCTTCTGTAAGGAGAGGTTGCGATACCACCCAGAACGATTCGGCCGTCGTCCCACATGCCACCCTCAATCACGGCGCTCACCGCGACGCTCGCGATGGCGAAATCCCACGACTTTCGCAAGGCGAACTTGACGTAAGCACTGCGCGTCGGACGAAACGGGATTTCTATTTCCGTCACGATCTCGTCGGATGGAAGAGAGTGGGATTGCAGCCGGCCATCCACCCAGGTGTGTCCGGGAAGAAAGTCACAGATCGCCGCTACGCGGTGACCTCGCGGAGAGGTCACGTGAATTCGCGCGTCCAGCGCGGCGAGGGCCACCGCGGTATCCGATGGATGATTGGAAAGACAAAGGTGGCCACCCATGATGCTGCCGTAATAGCGGCTATCGCCGCCCGCCAAGTCACAAAACTTCCCACCGGATTTCCAACAGGAAAATCCGTCCTGAAGATACCAACACCAAACATCTTGGCAGATGTTTCCTCCCAGAGTTCCCATATTGCGGATCTGCGGCGATGCCACGACGCTTGCAGCCTGGGCCAAGACAGTGTAGCTCTGCTGCAACGCGGCAGAGTGAGCGATCGCCGATAAGGTCGTGAGCGCGCCGATTCGGAGATTGTCCCGCGGATTAGAGTGGATGTAATTTAAGCCCGGGATGGTCTTTAAATTGATCACGCACTCTGGCTTGACGATGTATTTTTTGATCCGAAACAGAAGATCTTGGCCGCCCGCCAAGAGCCGCGCCCCTTGACCGTATTGAGCCAGGACCGACAAAGCATGTTCCGTCGAAGCGGCGTCGATATGCTTAAAATCGATCAAGCGCTGCTCCTCCTCGCATCCTGCAGCGCCTTGAGGACAACATCGGGAGTCATCGGCAGCTCCGTCACGCGAGCTCCGGTAGCATGGTAGATCGCGTTAGCGATGGCCGGGGCGACTCCGACGTAAGAGATCTCCGAGCATCCTTTGGCGCCGAAAGGATGCGTCGGCTCGCCGAGCTCAACAATTACCGGCTCGATATTCGGTGTATCCAGGATAGAGGGAGTGTGTAAATCGAGAAACCATTGATTGAGCGCGGTGCCGGTCCTCGGATCGAAATAGAATCCTTCGCTCAGTGCATATCCCAGTCCCTGGGCTGCGCCGCCCAAGATTTGCCCCTCGACGATCATAGGATTGATGGCGCGTCCCACGTCATGCGACGAGACCAAGCGGAGAATCTTGACCTCGCCCGTCTCCACGTCGACTTCGACTTCGGCAAAGGCGGCCGCGAAGCCGTAAGCGAATAACTGATCGTTCTTGCCATTGTAAATCCCCTTGCCGCTGATGGAGCCGCCGGCTAGACGCGCAAGCTCGCCCAGCCGCACTCGCTTGGAAGAATCGGAACGTGCCCAAACGAAATTGATGCCAATGTCGAGATTGCCGACCTCTTCGTCGAGAAGAAGCGACGCGCCCTCGAGCAATTTTCTTTTCGCCTCCTCTGCCGCTCTGCTTGCGGCGATGCCCGTCGCGTAAACCGTTCTGCTGGAAAACGGACCTGAATCGAAAGGGCACGTTAAGGTATCCGCGTTGCAGCCACCGACCTCCTCGAGTCTAACGCCCAAAACTTCAGCGACCATCTGGCGCAGGGTCGTCTGCTGCTCCGAGCCCTGATCCGCCGTTCCGGAGAAAAGAGAAATCCGGCCTTCGCTGTCAATGGTGACTTCAGCCTGCGAAGTGCCCGCGGGATTGCTCCCGCAACTATGGATCACCATGGCCATGCCCATTCCTTTTTTACGCGCTCCTTGACTGGAAGTGGACAAGGACGCTCTTCGTTCCCAACCGATAGTCTCGGCTCCCTTGCGCGCCGCTTCTTCGACCCACACCGTCGAGACGACTTTCTTCGGGGCGGAGCACAAATCATCCCCCTCGTGAATTCGGTTCTTGAGGCGAAATTCGATGGGGTCCATCTGAATTGAGTGAGCCAGCTCGTCCATCACCGATTCTATGGGAAAGTGACTTTCGGCATCGGCCCGGCCTCTGTAGGGACCGGTGCTCGGACGATTGGTCCTCACGGCAAAAACTTCCCATTTGACGTTCGGGCAGCGGTGATACAGATCGATGGGCCGAGTGCAGATTGCAAAAGCGATGTTTTGTCCCAAACCTCCATAGGGCCAATAGCCGTTGTCGAGAAACGTGCGAACCTTGATGGCGGTAAGCGAGCCGTCTTTGTTCGCTCCTGCTTTCACGTAATGCGTCAGTGCCGACCGGTTATGTGAGTCAAGGCTTTCCTCTTCGCGGGTAAACCAGATTTTGACCGGCTTTCCCGTCTGGCGCGCCAAGAGCGCGCAGAGAATCGCGAATCGACCGGTGACCTTGACGCCGAAGGCGCCGCCCAGGTTGGTCGCAACGACCCTCACGGCGTCCATAGGTAAATTGAGAACCCGCGCCACACTGTCTTGAAGACGATAAGGATCCTGAACCGAGCACCAGAGCGTGCATTTGCCATTTTCATAGAGGGCGACACAGGCGCGCGGCTCATGGCTCACCGCGTTGACCTCGGACTGTCTAAATATTCGCTCCACGACGACGTCGCTCTGCTCCAATCCCCTCTCCACATCGCCTCTCTCGTTCACCACCGTCGGCCCGCCTTCCCGGAGACCGATGATATTGCCGAACGTTCCCAGCTGCTCCGGCCTGATGTCTCCGGCCTGGATCTCATGAGCTTCGGGATAGTTCAGCACGGCGTCAGGAGCATCCGGTTTTGCACCGGATTCCGCATCATGGATGGCTGGCAGAACATGGTACGTGACGCGAATAGCTCTCACCGCCTCTTCGGCGACATTCCAATCCTCCGCCGCCACTGCCGCGACGGTGTCACCGACAAACCGCACCTCTTCATCCAGAGGATAGATTTCATTTTGGTACGGACCGAAAAGCACTCTGGGCACATCGTTATGCGTCAAGATCGCGACGACGCCCGGGAGTTTTTGCGCCGCCGCCGCATCGACGTCGAGAATTTTCGCGTGGGCGTGCGGGCTCCTAAGGATCTTCATCCAGAGCATGTTCGGAAGGTTTACGTCGGCGGGAAAGCGCAAGGTGCCTGTCGCCTTTTCAACTCCGTAAATCGGAGCAACCGACCGCCCTACAGTTAGCAAGGATTTCATAAGTAAGTCGCCATTGAGCCGCCGAGAGGCGGGTCGTGTAGAGCGCGGGCACGCGAACGTACAGGTCGCGTTCTGGCCCGGACTGTGGGAATAGCCACCCTGGAGAGGACTGGGGGATGGCCTACGAGGCAGAGGCCCATTGACCGCGCTCGGAACGGCTCGACCCTCGGTGGAAGAAGTTTCAGATGTCCAGATACTAATGAACTCATTAATAATAGTTTTTCGCTCACGTCTCTCCTCTCATGACGCGTGCGGCGTCAAGCACGGCTTGGACGATGGACGAATAACCCGTGCAGCGGCATAACACGCCGGAAAGGGCCGCGCGCACCTCCGATTCAGTTGGCCGGGGATTGCGATCGAGCAGAGCCTTGGCCGACATGATCATTCCGGGCGTGCACCAGCCGCACTGCGCGGCATAGGAGAGCGCAAACGTCTTCTGTAATGGATGGAGGTTTTCACTATCGCCCAGACCTTCAATCGTTTGAATTTCCTTTTTTTGGGCCTCCACGGCCAGGATGGAACAGGAGTAAACATCCACGTCGTTCATGAGCACGGTGCAGGAACCGCAGCCACCGTAATCGCACGCCCTCTTCGTGCCGGTGAGATCCAATCGGTTTCGGAGAACGTCGTTCAAGGTCCAATTCGACGGGATGCTTAGTTGATGAACGCGACCGTTTATTTTAAGCGTGATCTCATGAAACTCGGGGGATTCCATCTCCGCCTCGCAAATTGCTAATCCAAAAGCTTTCGTGCCAGCTCCGCGCCGGGGTCTCTCACTTTGAAGATCTTCTGTTCAGACTGATTTTCGCGTTTATAAAATTTCTCCATACTCATTGTGTCTTTCGCGGCGCTGATGCGGGCATCGGCTGTTCTTTTATCTTGTGAGCTTCGGCTCGGTGGCGGCCGTTTCTCCTCTTGCCACGGCCTCTGCCATCTCGTCATCTTCCGCGCTCCACAATCCCAGCGGGTAACCGTACCAGGGGTTTTTCAGCGCCAAAGGCGGCAGTCCCTCTTGCTGCCAGATCTCCAGCGCTTTCTCCATGAACGGCTTCTTCGGCAATCCGACCGGGGGATAAGGCCCCTTGCGCGTCGCATCGATGAGGATTCCGGAGCAACCGTGAGGCGGCGGATAGCTGCGCTCTTCCGGTTTGCTGATCAGTGAGTAGGCCGAAGGATCCAGCAACGGCACTCGCCCGGTAAGCTCAACGCCCACATCACCATGTCAGGATCTTTCGGATCGATATCTTCGTCGACCACGATGATCACTTTGTTGGCCGGATCCATGCCAGAGGCTGCCTGCAACGCTTGCTGAGGTTTGCTTGGGTGGCCCTTGCGCATGCGGATGACCCACCAGTTCCAACCTCCGCCCATCTCCGGGCAGCAGACTTCCAGGACGTCCGGCAGGTTGCAACTGTATTTCAGAAAGCTGTAGAGCATCATCTCCCGGCAGGCGCGCGAGATGCCGTTGGACTCGCTCGGCGGCAGCCCGACCAAGATCGCCGTCAACATCGCGTTGCGCCGGTGAGTGATTGCCGTGACTTTCACGACCGGCCGGCGATGCCGCTCCACCATCAAATATCCGGGGAAATCGCTGAACGGCTGCTCCTTTTCCAGCTCCTCCGTGGATATTTCTCCCTCAATCACGATTTCCGCTTCAGCGGGAACTTCGAGCGGCACCGTTTTGCAACCCACGAGCTCCACAGGCCGGTGTCTAATCCCGCCCGCAACAGCCAGCTCGTCCAAGCCATAAGGGAGATTGGCCGCCGCCACATAGTTGATGTCGGGGAGCGCACCCAAAACGATCGCCACGGGCAGAGGCTCGCAGCGGCGCTTCGCGTTGGGATAATGATAGAGCATGGCGTGATGCGACGGACCGATTCCGGCGAGCAAACGATTCGGCGGTCGAAAGTGGCCGCTGTACATTCCCACGTTGCGGACGCCGGTCTCGGTATCGCGCGTAATAAATGGACCTGTGACACGCGTATCGCCGCTAAATCCCGGTTCCTCAACCGGCGCCGGAAGCATCGCTAGCCCGATTTTTTCCAACTCGGCACCGGCATGAACTTCTTCGTGAACAGGCCCCCTCTGCATCATGACCGGTTCGATCGGCCGAGCCACCGCATGGCGCCATCTCTCGTAAATATCTGCGGGATCTTGACAGCCCATACCTAGCCCTACGATCCTGCGGGAAGCTCCATAAACACCGGTTAGAAGCTTGACATCGTAGCGCCGCCCTTGGCCGTCGGTCACGTTCTCGTATAGAAATGCCTGACGCTCCGCGTCCGCCCGCCCGCGATACTGTAACCGCATGAGCGGCATCAGCTCGTTGTCTTTGTTGACCGAGCGCTTCCAGCGGTAAAGTAAACCGTGCTTTTGAAGTACTTCGAGAAAATCACGGAGATCATCATAGTATTTCTCAGACATCGTTCTTTCCTCTCAGTCCAAAAGCTTCCGCGCCAATTCCGCCGCCGGCTCGCGCACCTTGAAGACCTTTTCCTCCGACTGGTTTTCCAACTTCGGATACTGGTCCGGTGTCAGACTGTCCTTGGCCGCGATGACGCCGAACTCCTTCAACCATTGAGTATCGACATCGAGGCGCCGAGTGCCTTGTCCCATCGCTTTGGAAAATATCTCCTGCCCGTCCTTGCCGAGAAACCAGTTGACGAACGCTTTCGTCGCATTGGGATGGGGTGCGCCCTTGATAATAGTCAGGTGGCCGCTGCCGCCGCTGACATAAACCTCGTCGCGAGGGTTGGGAAGCGGTTTCACTGGGAGCCCGGCTTTAATAAAGGGCAGAAACGAGTAGTTGATCGCGGCTAATGAACATCTTCTGGCTCACCAATTTTTTTAGGTAGGCCTCCCCTTTGAGCTGCCAGAGGAAGGACCAGATCGAGGTGCCCGATCCGGGGGTGCGCGGATCGAGATAACCGATTTTGCCGATCCACTTTGGGTTTAGCAGGTCATTGAAGGAGCGGATCTCATCCAGCTTTACGGCGTCCGTGTTGCACCAGATGTTTTCCGTTTGATAGGCCTGAGAGGAATAGATGTAGCGCTTCGCGTTATCGACCCAAATGTGACCTCCCCACCAGTTGCTCGGGTTTTTTACTTCCGAAATCATCATCGACGATTCGAAGGGCTCCAGGATGCCTTCCGACAGAAGGCCCGTGACCATCGACTCACTGCCGCCCATGTGGAGATCAAAGTTGCGCACGCCCGACTTGAACTCCTGCTGGATTTTTCCTACCGTCGACGCCGCTCTTCCGGCGATCAACTCCGCGTCGATGCCAAAGCGCTGCTCGAAAACTCGTTCGATCTCCTTTCTTAGCTCGGCGCTGGAGGGCACTGAAACAACGATCTTTCCCTCCTTCTTGCCGGCTTCGACAGTCTTCTTCCATTCACTCTGCGGCGACTGCCCGGTTTGAGCTGAAGCCGATTGGTGTGGCACATTCCAGCCAAGGATCAAAACAAAGACGAGGATTGGTTTCATATCTCGCCCAAAGAATGGTCTATTGGCCCAGAAGCTTGCGCGCCATGGCCGCGCCGGGCTCCCTGATCTTGTAGATCTTGTCCTCCGATTGATTTTCCAATTTATAGTAATGTTCGAGTGTCAATCCGTCTTTCGCTGCAAGTACGCCGAACTCTTTGAGCCACTTGGTATCGACATCCAGACGCCGCGTGCCTACTCCCATCGCTCTAGAGAAAAGCTCCTGGCCGTCCCGGCCCAATAGCCAGTTCACAAAAACTTTAGTGGCGTTGGGATGCGGCTGATTTTTGAGAACAGTTACATTTCCATAGCCGCCGCTGACGTAGAGGCCTTCTTTGGGCACCGGCAACGGGGCTAGCGGAAGACCGGCTTTGATGAATGGGAAAAACTCCGAATATCCGATACCGGAGGTTATGGTGATTTTCCCCTTGGCCAGATTCTCCGCAAGCAAGCGAAGATCCCGCGTGACGAATAATTTTTGCGCCACGAACTTTTTCAGATAGTCCTCACCCTTGATGTAGAGCATGTACGACCACATGGATGAGCCAGAACCGGGAGTGCGCGGGTCGCTGATGCCGATCTTCCCTTGCAGGTTGGGATTCAAGAGATCGTCGAAGGAACGAAACTCCGCCGCCTTGTATTCGTTGGGGTTAGCCCAAAGACTAACCGTCTGATAGGCGTCGAAAGCGTAGACGAAACGCTTGGCGTTATCGACCCAGATGTGGCCGCCCCACCACTGCTTAGGATCCTTGACCTCGGGCAAAATCAAGAACGGTCCCAGCGGCTCAAGAACATTCTCAGGCAAGAGACCGCTGATAACAGACTCGGTTCCGCCGATGTGCAAATCGAAATATTGAGCGCCGGCTTTTGCTTCGTCGACCATCCGGCGGATAATCGCGCCACCACGCACGGGAACGAATTCCACCCCGATTCCATAGCGCTTCGAAAAGGCCAACTCCATGAGCTTTCTCAACTCAGCGCTGGGCGGAATCGACGCCACCACCTTGCCTTCTTTTCTGGCGGCTTCGACGATTTTTTCCCAGTCCGCGGGCCGCGGTTGGTTCGTTTGAGCCGACGCCGTGCCGGCGACGAGACTCAACAGCGACAGCACGATGATCCGATAAATATTTTTCACATTACAGTTCTCAATGCTTCGTCACTGAAAAAGCTTCTCTGCCAACGCCATCGCTGGTTTGCGAACTTCGTTCACCACGTCTTCCGAGCTATTTTCCAACTCATCAAATTTTTCCCGGGTTAGAACTTCCTTCGCGGCGACATGACCGAATTCTCTGGTCCATTGCGTGTCCACATCGAAACGGCGCGTAGGCTGCCCCAGCGCCGTCGTAAAACCCGTCTGTCCTTCTTTCGATAGAAGCCAATTCAAGAATACTTTTGCCGCGTTAGGATGAGGCGCATTCTTCAGCGCTGTAACATTGCCGCTTCCGGACGCTGCATAGAAACCTTCTTTGATTACCGACAGGGGCTTGATGGGAAGACCGGCCTTCACGAACGGCAAATACGTATAGTACGAAATACCAATCGAGAGAGACGCTCTGCCCCTCGCTACCATTTCCGCCAGTTGGCGGAGATTTCGACCGACGATCATCTCCTGGGCCGCAAGCTTATTTAAATATTGCTCTCCTTTGATTTTCCACAAAAAACCCCAGGTGGACTCTCCGGAGCCCGGCGTGCGCGGGTCCAAAATCGCGATCTTTCCCTTCCACTTGGGATCCAAAAAATGATCGTATGAAGTAATCTCTTCGGGCTTGACCAGGTTCGTGTTGTACCAAGCGGTCTCGGTCACGTAAGCCGTAAAACTGTAGATATATTTCTTCGCATTATCAGCCCAGATATGACCGCCCCACCAATTCTTCGCCTCTCTGATATCGGGAAGGATCATCAAAGGCATGATAGGTTCCAGAAGATTCTGTGCCAGAGGGCCCGTGATGATCGAAGTCGTCCCGCCGATATGGAGATCATAGTTACGCACGCCCGCCTTTTGTTCTTCCACGATTCTGTTGATGTTGCTTGCCCCGCGCGCCACGCTGAGCTCGAGCGCGATGCCAGGAAACGTTTTCTGAAATCCCGCCTCCAACTCCTTGCGTAGCTCCGCGCTCGTCGGTACAGACACAACGACTTTCCCTTCGCGCTTGGCTGCCTCGAGGGTTTTTTCCCATTCAACTTGCCAGTTCGGTTTGGCGGTCTGCGATAACGAAAGAGCGGGCAGTAGGAGAAAAAGAATCGTCGAAGCGATAGTTCGACCGCGGACCGTTCCGATTTCCTCGAACGACATGCCTATCTACAGATCATTCAGATAAGTGAAAACCGGCATCTCCATCGGCACACCGACCTGCGCAATGGCAGCTTCGAAGTCGGAGCGAATCTGCGGATCTTCGTCTTCGTATTCGATCAGCGTTCCACCCTCGCGTATGCTGGTACGCACACCTTCCTTGTTGATCGCTTTCCAGACTCCGAAAAGATATTTCCCGGATTGGCTGCTGTAGCGGAATGCTAACTGGCGCGCCTTTTCCTTTCCGGTGTTGAAGTGTTGGTGAAACCAACCGGTCGGCGGACTCAAAACACTGCCCTCGCGCCAATTCACTTTGACAACTTGATCGCCGTTGCCCGACTGGTACGGGCGTATCCCGGCTTCCTGCGGCCACATGAGGGTGTATCCTTCCGAGCGGAGTATCAAAAGAATCGCGCCCCCCGTGTGGTAGTGCGCTTTGTGATAACGCCCCACCGGCCACTCGGCGAGATGACCGACCAAAGTGCTGCCGCCCATATCGAACGAGGTGATGCGCACGCCGTATCCCTTCGCCTCGGAAGGATCCACGAGCGCCCCGCGAGCATCCGCGATAAAGTTCGATTCCCAGTTAAAAAAGCCCCCCTGAAATTTCCGATCTGAGGTCGGCACGAAATAATCGGCCCGCCCGTCAAACCGCTCGTCGAATCTGTAATCGCAACCAAACACAAACGGGACGTCGTGCAAGAGGTCGATCATTAAAGGCGCGCTTGTCACCGCCAGGAAAATCGCCGGCTCGCGGCTGCCGTTGATCATTCGGTGCGTACAATTAAGCGGAACCGCGAATAGGCTTCCCTGCTGCCATTCGAATTGGATTTTCTTTCCGTTGTTGCCGGACCATACTTCCGTCGCGCCAAAACCACGAAGAATACAAATGACTTTTTCATAGAGATGCCGTTCGATATGCAGAGCTCCGCCGCCGGGGATCTCACAGACGTACATGCCCGTGAACCCTTCCATGCCCTTGAGCTGAATATAAGCGCCCTTTCCGCCTGTTCGCGCCCAAGGCTTTCGCGGCAACGTCGTAACGTCTTCGATCCCGTACCCCTCGGCGACTGGGATATTTTCCTCGCGCATCCATTTTTCGTAGCTGGTTTCTCGGTTGACCACGTTAACCCCGTCCTTTCTCTTGCTTGGACTGAAAATAATCCCCGCGTGTTACGGCTTCAGCCAGCGCGTCATCCTGAGCATCCCAGTGCCCGAGCGGATAGCCAAACCACGGAGTTTTGAGTTTCAGCTCCGGCAACTTTTCCTCTTGCCAAATCTTCAACGCGCCTTCCATGAAAGATTTCTTCGGCAATCCTACGGGCGGATAGGGCCCCTTGCGGGTTGCATCGATCAACAATCCGGAACAGCCGATGGGCGGCGGAAAACTCCGATCTTCGGCATTCGTCATCAATGAGTAAGCCGAAGGATCTAGTAGAGGCACTCGACCGCTAATGATTTGCACGTCGCGATGCGGCTGCATGGCGAAACTCAGCGCCCACATCACCATGTCCGGGTCCTTCGGATCGATATCTTCGTCAACAACGATAATGACTTTGCTCGTGGGGTCCATGCCCGTGGCCGCATGGAGCGCCTGCTTCGGTTTGCTGGGATGGCTTTTTCGCATCCGTATAACCCACCAGTTCCACCCCCCGCCCATTTCCGGACAGGACACTTCCAACACCTCCGGCATGGCGCAGCCATATTTAAGAAAATTGTAAAGCATCATCTCGCGGCAGGTGCGTGAGATTCCGTTCGATTCGCTGGGCGGCAATCCCACAAGAATCGCCGTGAAGATCGGATCACGCCGGTGAGTTATGGCCTTTATATGGATCACCGGACGCAAGCCTCGCTCGGTCATCAGGTAGCCAGGATAATCGCTAAACGGTTCGCCACGCTCCTGCTGGTCGACAGACATCTCGCCTTCGATCACAATCTCCGCTTCGACTGGAACTTCGAGGGGAATGGTTTTGCAACGTACGAGCTCCACGGCTCGACCGCGGATACCACCGGCGACGGCGAGTTCATCCAGCCCATAGGGGAGATTCGCTGCCGAAACGAAGTTGATGTCGGGTAGCGCTCCGAGAACGATGGCGACGGGCAGCGGCTCGTTTCGGCGCACCGCGCTTGCGTGATGATAGAGCGACGCATGGTGGGTGCGCGCGATTCCAGCGATCAGTTTCTCTTCGCCGCGAAAGTGGCCACTGTACATGCCGACGTTTCGTATTCCAGTCTCCGGATCTTTGGTAATAAACGGCGCCGTAACGCGGATCCCGCCGCTAAACCCCGGCTCTTCAACGGGCGCGGGCAAACTCGTCACGCCGAATTCGCGTAGCTCGCTTCCGCTGTAGACCACCTCTTGAACCGGAGCCCGGTTGATCAGCTGGGGTTCGATGGGTTTCGCAAGCGCTTGGCGCCACTTTTCATATATTTCCAGCGGCTCCGAACAGCCCAATCCAAGAGCGGCGATTTCTCTCGAAGATCCATACATGCCGGTGAGGACTTTGATGGCGTGCTTTTTTCCTCGGCTGTCGAACACGTTGTCGAACAAAAATGCCTGCCGTCGCTCGTCCGGGATTCCTCGATACTGGAGGCGCATCAGTGGCATCAGTTCGGTATCTTTGTTGATCGCCCGCTTCCAGCGGCGGAGCTTGCCACGCTTATCAAGTTCTTCTAGATAGGACCGAAAGTCAGCGTAATAGGTTTCTGGCATGCCAGTCAGTTTCCTTGTCCCCGATTGATTTCCCCAAAATTCTTGCGCACGGGTCTCGATAAAGATCAAAGGTGTATGAATTTCGAAAGGGGCGTAAGCAGTGCGTCCCTTGACCGAACCTGCGAAGTGCCTTGATTTGCGCGTTCATTTTTTCACGTTGTCCTAAGCGTCAGATGGGCGGGAACGGCTTCTCAATGACTTGTTGATTATTTATATTCAAATATTTTATATGTCAAGAATTCTTACGACCGTATTTTCAAGAATCTGACCCAGAAGCGAGTTCTTAGATAGGACAGGGAAAATGCAGGCGGTTTTTTGGCGCCGTTATTTATGTTGACGCAACTACGTACAGAATTCGCTTATCTTTGAAGGTATCCACAGCCAGCAAGGATCACCGCAGGCCAGGCAGTTTCCGTCCCCAGAATCGATGTCCACAATCAACGCAGCGGAAAGGAAGGATTGAAATATTGGTTAGAGCCTTTTCCCATAGATTTCTTCGATGGGACCGTCTGACAAGTTTGCTACGACAGGCGGGACAACGTGGTTCGGTGGTCACGCCAAATGCCCGTGCTACCCTCAAAAATAGGTTAGCAACCGCTGCTCTTAACTGTTTCAGAATAGTTGTAGCCGAACAATTGCCGGGCTGATGATTCAGCGATCGACGGTTTCATCGGCTGCCCCAGCAAAAAAACCTATGTCCCATCTGCTAACGGCATGCATCATCCCAAAATTAATTCGAGCCGGAGCCATGAGTCAAGACCGCTCCTTTGATGCTTGTTTTATGGATGCTCAGATTACAATCAAGGAGGTATCGAAAAGAAGCCACTAAAAATACTTCTCGCCGGAGCTTTTACTATTGCTGTCGGATCGTTCCCTGCCTGGTTAGCAGCAGCTACTGAAAGCAACGTAAAAGCTGCCACGACCTTCGAGAGGAAGAAGATTGTAAAGAATCGTCCTTACAAAAGAAAAGTTGAGCTTGTTAGAGTAGAGGCGCGCCGCTTACGTTCCGCCTCCCTAGTTGATTATCTTGTCAACTCGTGCCGTTCTCTTACTCGCTCGAAACTTGTCTCTCTGCGTCCGGATGGTAGATTCGCGAATTAACGTCCAGTGAATTTGGTAATGACAACGAAAGCACAAACCGGTTATGGGAATCTCACGGAAGAGGCGCGGAACTTCGCCGATGATCACGCCGAAGCAATTACCACACTTTGGACAACGGCGCGGAGTTAGGTATTTGGCCATGGAACTGGCGCATATATATCGCCAGAGATGAGGGAGAGTCAAGGCTCTCGGGGCAACTGCCAGAGTCCATGTCTCTGCTCCCGTGCCTCGCCTTCCAGGCGGGGAAACTCCTTCATGCGTGCAAACGTGCCCATATGCGTGTTGATTCACCAAACAATTCCCCTCTTGACAATGAAAAATGAAATGGATTATGAGTTACTTCTCGGACCACTTGCAGCAAAAACATTTCCTTCTCGTACGACAACAAATGTATCTTAACTGTCCCAAAAATCGGACGCGAACGTAGACGAGTCTGCAAAAGATCGTGGTAATGATCCTTTTGTATTTGTAAAGGAGACAGAGAAAATGACCGAGCTTCTTAGTTTAGATGAAGACGTTGAGAGTCACTTTGGGTTTCGAGAGACGCCATTTGGCGTAACGCCGGACCCGCGATTCTTTTATAGCAACCCGGTCTATGTGAAAGCTCTGGCTGCTCTGGTTTATGGGATCAAAGCCAAGAAGGGGTTTATGCTCCTCACGGGGGAAGTGGGGACGGGCAAGACGATCCTCCTACGTAAACTTATGCGTAACCTCGAGCCAACCGTCCAGTTTGTCTTCGTTTCCGCTAGCCATCTTACTTCTTATGGCCTCATTGAACTTATGGTCCAGGACCTTGGGCTGGCGAGTAAGGAAAAACCCGGATCAGAAATGATTCACGAGGTTCACGGCTACCTGCTACAGCAACTCAGAAACGGGCACACGGTCGCCTTACTGATCGATGAAGCGCAAAATCTTAGCGATGGGGCGCTCGAAGGTCTCTGCGATCTCTCAAATTTGGAGACAGATAATGAAAAACTGCTCCAGATTGTGCTGGTGGGACAGCCGGAACTAGAGACTAAATTGAGTAAACCCTCGATGCGACGGATCAAGCAAAGAATCGCTATTCAACACCGTCTCTGCGCCTTGCAGACGATGGATGAAGTAGAACATTATATTCGTCACCGTCTGCACGTAGCGGGTTACGACGGTCCAGAGATTTTCACTAAAGAAGCCCTCGAAGCTATCTGGCTCTATTCCGCAGGAACGCCCCGGCTAGTCAACATCATTTGCGACAACTCTCTCGCGTTAGCCTGCGAGGCTGCCAACAAAAAGGCTTCCGCCTACATGGTCATGAAGGCGGCCAGCGGATTTCAGTTGGAACGGGGAGCCGAAGTCCCGAAGACCGGAGCCCCGGAGATAGCAGTGGCTCCGACAGCAGAGATCAACCCGGAAACTGAAACAAACGAAACCGAGATAAAGATGGGCGATCGAAGTGAGGCTCCGGAGATATCGCTAGCCCCAATGGCAAGGATCAAACCGGAAACTGAAACAAACGGAACCGAGATAAAGATGGGCGATCAAAGTGAGGCTCCGGAGATATCGGTAGCCCCAACGGTAAGGATCAACCCGGAAACTGAAACAAACGAAACCGCGGCAAAGATGGGCGATCGAAGTGAGGCCCCGGAACTAACAGTGGCTCCAACGGCAAGGATTAACTCGGAAACTGAAACAAACGAAACCGAGGTAAAGATGGGCGATCGAGGTAAGGCCCCGGAGATAGCAGTGGCTCCAACGGCAAGGATCAACCCGAAAACTGAAACAAACGAAACCGAGGTAAAGATGGGCGATCGAGATGAGGCACCAGCCGTCTCTCTTCGCGCGCCTGAGCCGGTGGCGGTCTCCCCGACGGAGGCTAAACCACCCGCCGTCTCTCCAGAATTTTTTGATCACAGGACTCACGCAGCCGCCGAAGCTACGACACCCATGACCAGTCTGGTTTCCGATGATCAAATCACTGCGCGCGGCGAATCGCGGGACACCTTCCAGCGGAAAAAACTTGGAGAGCTGACCGCATTGGTTGGGCGGGTGAATGAGACCCGTTTCCAAACACGTATCGGACTCAAGTGGAAGATCGGCGGGGCCTTTACAGGCGTAATGCTAATTTTGTGCACTTTTGTGGCTGCCGCGGCATACCAGATCATCCAACACACGCTTCGAGATCAATTCGATAAACGAGCCTTGGCCATAGCCACCAACTTGAGCGATGCCGCCGCAGGCCACATCGTCGGAAAAAATCTTCTAGCGCTTAACGCTCTGATACGAAAGTATACGCTTCTCGATGGCGTGGCGTACGCTTTTATCGAAGACGGTAAAGGAGATATCGTTGCCCACACCTTGGGAACCTTTCCCCCGGAACTCAGGCAAGGACTCCCTGTCGGCGGACAGCGCCTGGTCTACCGGCGCGAATTATCATTGCAGAAAAAAACAGTATACGAAACCAGCGTCCCAGTTCTTGAGGGGCAGGTTGGTATCGTACATGTCGGGTTTTGGGCAGATGCCATGGAAAAAGAGATCCAACGCGCCCTGTTTCCTCTTATCGGAATAATTGCCATCGTGCCCTTCATCGGTGCGCTGCTCTCGTTTCTTGTGGCCCATTGGTTTGTTCGGCCCATTGTTCGGTTAACAGAAGCCGCGGAAAAGGTCACCAGGGGTGATCTGGAAGCAGGTGGAGAATGCGTAAAATCGCGCGACGAGATTGGAGACTTGGCCCGTTCTCTGGAACGCATGCGTGCGAGCCTTAAAGCGGCGATGCTGCGGCTCGGTCGAGCCTAGAAGCGAAACAGAGAATCTGTACCAAAGGAGAAGCAAATGGACAAAAGACTATATCGAAGACCAGTCGTTTTACCGTCAGTCGTCTTTTACGTCTTCGGGCTGCTCACCTTTTTCTATCCCGTCGCGGCAAACGCGGCCGATCAGCCAGTGGAAAAAGTCCGGATTGCTTACTCTGGTATTTCAGGCAGTCAAACCGCGATATGGGTAGCCTATGAGCAAGGGTTTTTTCGCAAAAACGGACTTGATGTTGAGCTTATATATATCGAGGGAGCACCCCTGGTTGTCCAAACCTTGGTTTCTGGAGACGTGACCGCCGCTGCGGTTTCAGGAGCCGCTGTCATCCAGAGCAACCTACAAGGCTCTGGAGTGGTGATGACTGCTGGATTCCTCAATACCCTGGATTATAAGCTTATGGTTTCCAAGGATATCACCCAGCCCGACCACTTGAAGGGCAAAAGCTTGGCGGTCAGCCGATTTGGCTCTTCGTCCGATTTTGCTACTCGCTATGCCTTGGAAACATATGGGCTCGTGCCTGGAAAGGATGTCACCCTTGTCCAGATCGGCAGTCAACCCGAACGTTTCGCCGCGCTTGCGTCAGGAAGGATCCAAGGCGCCTTGATAGCTATTCCCGTAACTGCAAAAGCAAAGAAGGCGGGCTTCAATACGCTGGCCGACCTTCAAATGTTGGGTCTTGAATACCCCCAAAACGGGCTTGCGGTCACCCAAGGGTTGATCAAATCCAAACCGGCGCTCGTTCGTAATATGACGAAAGCTTTCGTCGAGGCGATCCACTACTTTAAGACTCACCGGAAAGAGACGCTTGCCATTTATCGGAAATATCTGAAAACCGATGACATGGAGGCCTTGGAAGAGACCTATGAAGCCGTCGGACTTAACCTTGTTCCGGAAAAACCTTATCCCACGATGAAAGGAATTCGCATCGTGCTGAAGGAAATGGCCTCGAAAAACCCTAAAGCAGAGGCGGCTACGCCAGATCAGTTTGTGGATCTGACTTTCATCAGGGAGCTTGACAAATCTGGGTTTATTGACCGTCTGTACAAAGCCCAACCGGTCGTCGCGAGTCGTGAAGACGCCGGTTCTTCACCTGCTTCTCCGGTCATTAAAGAAAAACCCAAACCGGCACCCGTCAAGGAAGCCGCTTCGATAGCACTTGGTGCGTCGAGTCTGCCGCAAACGTATACAGTGACGGCGGGCGATACACTTAGCCGTTTGGCGTTCCGATTTTACGGTGCGTCGCATAAGTGGCCCCAGATTCACCAGGCCAATGCGGACACGCTAAAAAATCCCAATTATCTGTACATCGGACAGCAACTTCTGATCCCTCCAGATGGCAAGCGAGGGGGATGAAGAAAAAATTGTGGCAGTAGAATCACCAAAGCATTGCATAAATCCGTTACTTCGCGGTCCCAACACGCTATGACAATTCCAAACCCTGGTCGTCATAAATATGCTAAAGGGAGCTTGGTCTATTACGAGCGGCTTCTTGGTCTCTTCATGAGTCTCCCGGAACAGTTGCGGTAAATATAGCTCGGTACCTCTCACCAACTCCGCATCATTGTTCTTTAGTTGTCTGAGCCGCCCTTGGATGAACTGCTGAGCAAGTTAAGCAAAATTTCGCAAGCTTTGCGCGGATCGTTCGGCGAGCTTACACGGTATTTGCAAACAACCGCGCCACCGAAGAGAGATGCTAATTAACTCACTTAACCACATATAGGAGGTGTTCAACATGGCCACGAACCGAAAGGCAATCGACCTGCAAAAAGAACAAAAAGTCGAATATGAGTGGGGCACGCTCTGGCCGCACTATCATAAGGAAAAGATGAACTGGGCGACAGGGTTTAGAACCAAAGGAGATGTCGATATTCTTTTCCTTTCCGGATCGACCGGAAGGGATCCCTTTGAAGATGGTCCCTGTAGAACTCCCGATGAGGAGCGGGCCGGGAAAGGTAAAGTCGTAGGTGGCATAAAGGAGCAGACACGCCAGACACTGGAAGACATTAAGAACAGTCTCGAATTGATGGGTGCCACGCTCAAACACATCGTCATGTTCCGTTATTTTCTTAAGCGGAGAGAAGATGTATTTGACATGCGCGATGAGATGTACAGATTCTTTGAGGAGAATGAGCCTGATTTGCGCCAACATCCCAGACCGGCCACGTTACTTCGAGGGGTGGGAATAGACTTGCCGGATATGCTCATCGAGATCGAAGCGTGGGCCGTCGTCCCGAGGAAAAAATAAGTTGCGTCTCTCCGGTTCGAGGAGGATTCCTGCATGGTTGCATGGCGTGCCCGCATCGGTTTGATCAAGCCGACCCATCGCGGCAAGTCGTTCGCCTACTGGTACAAACATGCGCCGGAAGGCGTTGAGATCGTTCCGACGTTTATCGGCTTTCGCAGCGAGAAGCGGGAAAGTTTTCTGGAAGGTTTTAAAAAGGCTGAAGCGCTGGCCGTGCAACTGAAGGAAGTCGGTTGCGACATTGTCTCGGTCAGCGGCACGCCGCCGTTTTTGCTCAAGGGCCTGGATTATGAACGGCAGTGGGCGGCGGATCTGTCGGCGAAAATAGGTCTGCCGGTGGTGACGCCGATGGAACCGCATGCGATCGCTTTGCAGACCCTGGGCGCGCGGAAAGTGGCGGTGGCGACGTATTACGGCAACGAACTGAATCAGGCGATCGTGAACTATTTCTCCCGCTTCGGCCTTCAGTCGGAACTGATGCCGGGTTTGAGCATGACCGGAGAGAGTTCGGGGCTTTATACCACTTCACTTCTGGCTTTGGATGAAGTGTCGCATATGGATGTTTACCGCCACTGCAAGAGAGCTTTGGCGAGTAGACGCGCTGTACATCAACGGCGGTGGTTGGGACGCGGCACCAACGATCGACTACCTTGAACGCGATCTAAAAATTAAAGTCGTGTGGGCGTTGGCCGCCGAAATGTGGTTGACCTATCATATCCTGAAGATCGAAAATCGAGTGCCCGGCGGCGGAGTGTTGCTGAGCGGTGACTACGCGTGAACTCGAGAACAAATTGATCGTGGGCCGCATCGCCGCCGGCTTCGGCGGCAAGCACAGCGATTGATACGGCTTCAGCTTAACGAAAGGGATTTGTTGCTTTGGATGAGTTGCAAGATATAGTCGGGCCTTAACGGCAGCTTTTTCACCTCAACGCCAAGCGCGTTCGAAACCGCATTTGCCAAAGCCGCGCCGGCGGCGGTAATGCCCCCCTCGCCCGCGCCCTTGACCCCGAGCGGATTGTGCGGCGTCGGAAAATCTTCAGTGGAAATAAACTGTGCTTTGGGCATTTCCATCGCCGTTGGCATCAAGTAGTCCATGAAGCTTGTCGCCAGCGGTTGCCCGTCTTCATCGTAGACAAAATCTTCTAGCAACGCGCCGCCGATGCCCTGGGCCAAGCCGCCGGCCATTTGGCCCTCGATGATCATGGGATTGATTTTACGTCCGACGTCTTCGATCACCAGATAGTCCAGGATCGTAATCATGCCGGTTTCGCGATCCACTTCCACCACCGCCACATGCACGCCGTAAGGGAACGGCCGCTTGTCGGTCGCAAAGAAGTCTTCCTCTGAGATTCCCGGGGTCATGCCGCTCTTGAGCGCTGGACCTGGCAACGCCAATGCAGCGATTTCGGCAAATCCAAGGGATCGCTCCGGCGCGCCGCGCGCCACGACCCTGCCATCGCGGAGAAAAAGATCGCCCGCATCGATTTCCAGTGCGCTAGACGCCAAGCGCAAAAGCTTATCCTTTACCTTGCGTGAGGCGCCCACCGCGGCGCTACCCGCCATCACCGTCGAGCGGCTGGCGTTGCTGCCGTTGCCGTACGGCACTTTCGCGGTGTCGCCGTGCACCACGCGCACGTCATCGATGGAAACTTGCAATTCATCGGCGACGATTTGGCTCAAGGCCGTGGCGATGCCTTGGCCGACCGAGTTGCAGCCTGAGTAAAGCACCACCTTGCCGGCATTGTCGACTTCGACTCGGGCGTATTCCCATGGTCCGATGCCGCTGGTTTCGACGAAACAGCCGATCCCGACACCAATCGCGCGGCCTTCCTTCTTAGCGACGGCGCAAGTTGTCTTGAGCTTTTCATAGCCGATGCGCTCCAGCGCGCGTTCGAACTGGCCGGGAAAATCGCCGGTGTCGTAAACCATATAGTGAAACGGGTGCTTGCCGAGATCGTAGGGCATTTCTTCGTGGCGAATCAAATTGCGTCTTCTGATATCCGCCGGATCCAAGTTGAGCCGGTGCGCGACAATATCGAGCAAGCGCTCGCGCACGAAATTCGCTTCGTAGCGCCCGGGGCTACGGTAGGTCCCGACGGGCGTTTTGTTGGTCAGCACGCAGAAAACGTTGCAGCGATAGTTTTTCACGCGAAAGGGACCGCGCAGCATGGCGGAAGCCGCGATCGCCGGAACGCCGCCGTGAGTCCGGGTGTAGCCGCCCATGTCAAATAGAATCTCAGCATCCATCGCCATGACCGTGCCGTCTCTCTTGACGCCGATCTTGACGCGATGCTGTTGCTGGCGCGACTGGTTCATCGCCTTGAGATTCTCCGAGCGGTCTTCGATCCAACAGACGGGCTTGCGAAAACGCATCGCGGCGAAGGGAATCAAAAAATCTTCCGGATAAAATTCGCCGCGGGCCCCGAAGCCGCCGCCGACTTCGGGTTCGATGAAATGAATGCAGCTCTGCGGCAGGCCGATGAGGTCGGAGAGAATGCGCCAGTTGGTGTGGGTCATCTTGGTCGGTCCCCACATCGTGAGGAGCCCGCGGCCTTCGTCGAATTCAGCGACTAAGCCGCGCGTTTCCAAGGGCACGGCCCCATGACGTTGGGTTGAGAATTCTTCTTCCAAGATCAGGTCACAGTCGGCGAACGCGCCATCGACATCGCCCACGTCCACATGGAAGTTGGCCGCGATGTTGTTTGGCACCGCGTCGTGAAGTTGTGGTCCTCCTAGTTGCATGCTCTGCCGCGCGTCGGTCACCGGGCCAACCGCCTCATATGCCACGTCAATCAGCTCGATGGCATCTTCGGCGATGTAACGGCTCGCCGCCACGACGACGGCGACAGGGTCGCCCACGTAACGCACTTTGGTTGTCGCAATGGGAAATTGTTGTGACCGTTCCAAACCTGGAATACGGCCCGTGCGCATGGGTATCGTTTTCAATCCCGGCATGTCCGCAGCCGTGAGTACGCCGATGACGCCCTCCATTCGAAGAGCCTGGGAAGTGTCAACTTTGGAGATGCGCGCGTGAGCATGAGTACTGCGCAGGATAGCGGCATGAACCATTCCGACGCGATGGATATCGCCGACGTATTTGCCCACTCCGCGTAGGAGCCTTGGATCTTCTTTGCGCTTAATTCTCGAGCCGATATACGCCACGGGTCATTTACGCTCTGACCACGATCCAAAAGTAGACATGAAAACCAAAATCCAAGCGCAAGCGAATTTTCGAGTAACCATTTTTACGTTTTCAACTCCTCTACTCAAGAAGCCGCGCGAAAACCATAAAATTTTTGCGGGTTGTTCCATGCGATCTCGCGCTTGTATGCGTCGGAAATGTCGTGGCGTCCTTGAAATATCTTCATCGTCTTCGGCTATGAGCTATCCCAGTGTGGGTAGTTCGAGGAGTAAAGAAGCTTGTCGGCGCCGATGCGCTCGATCACATAGGGCACTGTCGACTCCTCCAATTCAAACGCGTAAAAAAACTGGTCGCTGGCCATGTACTCGCTCGGCTTTCTCTTCAGTAGCGGCGCTTCCTTTGAGCCTCTCTTCTCAAATTCTTCGTCCAAGCGGTCCATGAGAAACGGCACCCAACCGCAGCAGGCTTCCAGCGCGGCGATGCGGAGTGTGGGAAATGTCTCGGGCACTCCGGCGAAGATAAGGCCAGTTAACGCTGCCATGCATTCAAACGGAAAAGACAGACTGTGCACAGATATGAAGCTATCGAAGCGGCCGTGCATCCGCTCCGCGGCGCGAATGCCTCCATGTAGCGCTAAGCCAATTCCAAGCCGTTCGACCTCTTCATAGAACGGCCAAAACTCCCGTTTGCCGATGTCCTGGTCGCGCACATTGGTCGGCATCATCACGCCAACGAAGCCGAGCTGTTCGACGGCCCGGCGCACCTCGCCAATTGCCGCGTTGACGTCTTGAAGCGCGACCATCGCCACTCCCTTGAGACGGCTCGGGTCAGCGGCGCAAAATGTGGCGAGCCAGTCGTTGTATGCGCGCGCGATGTCCGTCGCTACGTCAGTTTCTTTCTCGGAGCTAAGGGACAGGTGAGTCGGGAAGATCACCTGGATATCGATACCGTCCAGGTCCATGTCCGCCAGCTGTACTTTCGGATCTTCATTGCGCTTACCTAGAGTACCCCCGAACGACCGGTCCCAGGCTTCCGAGGTCATCAGCGGTCGGTTGCGATACTGCTCTTTCAAGTGCTTCTTGAGGCTGCCGAATGTCTCGGTCACATGACCGTCGGCATCGATAATCGGAAAGTTTTTCATATTAACATCTCCTCTCTGTTATCTTTTGGCTTGTGCCTCACCGATGAGTTCCAAGACTGCGAGCTGGTTCTTTGGCGAAGTCGGATTCACTCACTGACGAAGGTTTTCTCAATGGATCCCGTCTCTGAAAGATGCTTGACCACACTATCGTCCACCAGGTCAACAGGTTTCACCTCGCCGATGCGAGGATTCGTCGCTCGTCGAGGCAAGAAAAGTCCGAGGGTTGCCGATAAGTTTGTCCAATTTTTAACACTTTCCGTGTATCAACTAGAACTGATTTCGCCTCACAGACCCTTGGTCGCATCACGGACCACCGTCGTATCTATCAGCGCTCTCGGGGGAATGTTCCGAGCCTCGGGACTGCTTCTGGCAAGATCTTCCAAAATGGTTTTTATCCCATCCTCGAATGGATACGGGAGGTCAGGAAGAATTCTCAATTGGTGATCGAGCGCCGCTTTTACAGTCTCCTCATCCGTTGTTCGCACGTACTTGGCGAGAACCCTCTCAGCGAATGGATGGTCGTTCTTGATCCGTCTGATCGCCTTGAGGGATGCCTTCATAAAATTCACAACAACCGACCGATTTTTTGCCAGATAGCTGCGCGTCGTCCCGTGGCCGGTAAGCAAATAGGGAACCTTAAGTTCCTCCAAATCGAGCAGGATCTTCATCCCCGCTTTCTTCACCGCGGGAGCAATGGTGGGAGAAAAAACCGACACGGAAATGTCTCCTCTTTGCATCGCGATCAGCCGATCACCCTCAAGACCAATTTGAATCATGGAGACGTCGCCCTTTTTTAGCCCCAGGTGCTTCAACCCGTACTCAGCAACGAAGTCAGACGTCGAGCCGAAGCGGCTGACGGCTAATTTCTTACCCTTGATGTCCTCCGGTTTTTGGATCTCCGGCTTTGCGGCCAAAATATATGCCATGACATTCTGGAGCCTGCTGATTATCACCACGTCCTTGTTGCCTTGAAGGTACGCATAACCCATGGCGGTTCCCCCGACCAGGCCGATGGGACTTTCGCCGGACACCAGCACCTGGACGGCGAGAGAGCCCCCGCGGATAAGAAGCATGCGGACATCCAGTCCCTGTTCATCGAAATATCCTGCGTCCTTTCCCACCCAAAGACTCAGCATGTTGGCATTGAAGGCGGAAAAGGTTACCGGCAACACGAGCTTGTCTTCAGCTAGAACCTTGGGATGAGCGGAAAAAAGCCAAATCACGAGCGACAAAACCGCCGAGAAAGTTCTCATCAGATGAATCCCTTTATGCTTGCCGAACCCCTCTGATCGAAAGTAGTCCACTTCGAGATCTCCTGTCAATTTCACCGGAGTCGCAGAGATCCGCTCGCTTGACAGAGCGCGCAAATCGCATGGTATAGGTTGCGCTAGAAGAGTCGTCCTTTAGGGACATACTCGCATCTGAGGAGGGATCAACTGATGATCACCGATAAAGCGGGCCGCGCTCACTTCGTCATGGATCAGCACGTGCATGTCGGGCTAAGGCCTGCTCGGTCGACGACCGCCTCGAGCTCGTACTTACCGGGCGAGCTGATCGTTAATATGAACGCGAACGGCGTCGACATGGTGGTGGCGTTCCCAAAGGCGAACCCGCACACCGACTACCGGGTCGAGAATGAGCGGATCATCGCCTCGATGAAGGAGCATCCGACTCGGATCGTAGCCTTTGCAAGGATCAACCCCTACTTCGGCGCCAAGGCGGTTGCCGATATTCGGGAGTATGCCGCGATGGGCGTGCGGGGTATCAAGCTTCACCCGATCCGAGACTTCTCCGGTAACCGGGTAAACGATCCAGAATTGATGTTCCCGTTAATCGAGGCGATTCAAGAGACGAACCTACTGGTGCTCGTTCATAGTGGCGAGTGGTGGAACTGCTCGCCGTCGCTCATCGCCGATCTCGCCCGCAACTTCCCCAGGACCAACTTCGTAATGGCGCACTCAGCGGGGTTTGGGGGCCATCAGGAGGCTATCGCGGTCGCCCGTCACCAAGACAACCTGTACGTCGATACAGCCTCGAATGGTTATCCTGACATCACCTCAAACGTCGTCCGCGAGCTCGGCCCCGAGCGCGTCTTATATGGGTCTGATCATCCAACGTTGCCGTTCGGCTTCGAGCTCGGGAAGATCGTCAAATACGCGCATCTGAATTCGGAGCAACTGGATCTTATCCTGGGTCGGAATCTCGCGCGTCTGCTGAGAATCGAGCCGACGCCATCGGCTCCGACCACGATGGATATCATGCAGCTCTGATTGATGTCTGATGGGCGTGCCCACTATACGGCATAAGAGACTCTATGGCTTCTGAGGTATCGTTTTGATGACAGCGGTCGAAGGTTTCGCAAATTTGGGCGTTGGGATTGACGGCACGACCTCCATGGCCGAGACGCTAGAGCTGGCTAAGGAGGCTGATGCATTAGGTTTCCACAGTTTCTGGCTCTCAGAGGGATACCATTCTAGAAGCGCGGTTGTTAGAGCCACCGTCATCGCGACCTCGACCAATAGTATACGGATAGGCCTAGGCATCCTCAGTCCTCACACAAAGCATCCCGCACTACTGGCCATGGACGCAGCTTCGCTTGATGAAGTAGCTCGCGGGAGGGTGATCCTTGGGGTCGGAAAGGTCTTGAACGCGCTGCGGAAGCACGGGCTCGAGCGCGCGGGAACAACGCAGTTGGTCAAGGAATCGATTGACGTCATAAGAGGATTCTTGAGCGGTCAATTGGTTCAATACGAAGGTGCCAAATTTAAGATTTCCTCGCCGGGTAGCCGGCTCGAACTCGAGCCGTCCAGAGATTTACCCATCTATGTCGGTGCGACCGGACCGGCCATGCTCAGGCTAGCGGGTCAGTATGCGGACGGAGTCGTCTTCAACTATCCCTGCACGCCGAGCTTCATCAGATATGCGATGCCCTTCATCGAGGAAGGACTCAGTCTTTCGGGAAGGACGGTAGAAAACTTCGAGGTCGCGGCATATCTGCTCGTGGCGGTCGACGAGGATGAAAAAAGGGCCCTCGATGCGGCCAGGCGTTTTGTCGCGCAGAAACTGCCTACCAGGCATTCACAGATGCTCCGACATGCCGGCGTGACCGCGGAGGAGATCAGTATCGTCAAGGAGAGCGTCGAGAGGCTCGGCGTGGTCGGTGCGGCCGCGGAACTCGATGATGAGCTGGTGGGCAAGGTCACGATAGCGGGCACGCCCCACCAAGTGGTAACAGGCCTAAGACAATTTCTTGGTTCAGGTCTTAAGCTCCCGATCGTATGGGAAATAATCGGCTCCAATCGCCGGCGTTCGCTCAGCCTTGTAGCGAAAGAGGTGATGCCGAAACTACTTCAGGGAAAGTAGAGCGAAACCGATCAGCAAAGAGGACAATCTCAGAAGATTTATTTTTTTATCTGAGCGGCTCTTCGAACATCGCGTCGCTACGGTTTTCTTGCCCACGCTAACATCGCCGGCATCGGCAGTTCGACCATGTCGTCCTTCGTGTAGGCAAGCGTGTCCCGTCGAATCCCTTCGCGGATCTTGTCTAACGCCTCCGGCTTCTGCGCGCGAAGCAAGCCGGCGGTGCGTACCGTGCTGTCTCGCATCGCTTCGAAAAGTCCATCGCCAGCGGGCAAATGCCAGACCTGTTCGACCTTTTTCACCTTTGGCGAGTCGAAGCCGGCGGCGACTAACGCTCTCTTCGACTCATCCGGATCGCTGAAACGAAAGAAAGGCGGACCGGGAGGCAGCGGCACCTTCGCTTCTCCATGAGCCTCCACCGCTCTCAAAACAATCCCAAAGCCGACGGTTTCTTCCGGTTTTGCCCATACGGTAAAGGCAAATTTACCTCCGGCACGTAAAACGCGATGCGCTTCGACGAACGCGTGATCCGGCCTCCCGAGATGGAGAATGCCAAAATTCATCACGGCAGCATCAAATAAATCATTCCCAAAAGCTAACGTTTCGGCGTCGCCTTCGCGAAAATCAACGTCGGGATGGAGTTTCCGCGACTCAGCGACCATGGCAGGTGAAAAATCGACGCCAACAACTACCGCGCCGCGTTTGGCCGCCGCCGACGCGACGTAACCCGGTCCGCTGGCGATGTCGAGCAGATTGACACCCTTCTTTACGCGAACCGCATCCAAAAGCGCGCCGATCGCCTGGATCGTGAGGCTGCCAAAAGCTTGATGATACTCTCCCGGAATGCTTTCCCATCCGGCGCGCTCAAAGTCACGAAATTTTTCAGGCTCGATCATCATAACGGTAAGACATGAAGGCCCAATCAAGGATTTTATACTGTTCAGACAACTCCTGTTTCTACGTTAGCTTTCGAACCTTGTAAAGTGACCCAACTCTCGTCATTCTCCACCGCCTCAAGGGATCCCCTGCGCTAGTTAAACGCAAAATCCTAACTTGACGCCACCAAGCAATTTCTTTAGTGTCGGGAACATTCCGAGATCGATAGGTCACGGAGGATGCGATGAAGGTTAGCCTCTCCGGTCTTTGCTTTTTTTCAATGTTCTTGGTCGCGCTCAATCTCGAGACGTCACAAGCTGCCCAGCCGCTGACCAAAGTTCTGATGACCACCGGCTCGTTCAGCGAGCGGGAGGCCGCGATGTACGTCGCGCAAGACCAAGGTTTCTTCCGGCGCTATGGCCTGGAGTTGACGTTTGTTCATGTCCGCAGCGGGCCCATCGGCATGGCTGCTCTCGCGGCAGGCGAATCGCAGCTTCACGAGGGCTCCGTCACCGGCGCTGTGCTTGGCTCGGCCGCGGAGGGCACCGATCTGGTATTTGTTGCCGGCATAATTAATAAGCTTATCGGCAACATCATGGCGTCGCCAAAAATCAAGAGCCCCGCGGACTTGAAGGGCAAAGTGATAGGCGTCACCAGCGCGAGCGGTGGCAGCTGGATGTTTACGACGTTGGCCCTCGAGTACTGGAGCCTGGACGCGAAGCGCGACGGCATCACGTTTCGCATCCTGGGCGACGAAGCGGTGCGCAGTCAAGCGCTTCTTAACGACACCATCGCCGCAACCCACCTCGGATATACCTTTGCAGCGCCACTCAAAAGCCGGGGCTTCACCAACCTGGCCGACCTGGCCCAACTCCCCATCCCCTTTCAAAGCACGGGGGTCATGACGAAACGGAGTTTCATCAACTCATCGCCGGAAGTCGTTGAAAGCGTTTTGCGCGGCATCGTCGACTCCCTGGCCTTCATCGCCCAACCGGAAAACAAGCCCGCGGTCCTCAAAAGTTTAGCCAAGGGGCTCCATCTGCCCAAGGTGGAGCAGGCCGTGGAGGGCTACGAGAGCCTGCCGCTGCTATACAGTCGTCGCATCTACCCCACCGTCGAAGGCGTTCGTAACGTCATCCGTCTTCTTGGGACAACCAACGAAAAAATTCGCCGCCTGAAAGCGGAAGAGCTGATCGACGACCGCTTTGTGAAAAAATTGGAGAAGGAGGGACGATTCTGACCGGAATCCGGTCTTAGTGTCCTGGAACTAAAGTTCTCAAAATAAATCCGCGCGTGCCCAATGGTCATACCCGCGAAAGCGGGTATCCGGAAGTTTTTGATTTTCCTGGATTCCGGGTCGCGCTAGCTATCGCCAGCTTGCCCGGAATGACGCCTGAATTATTCGACGGATTTCGGGAACACCACACTAGGCGTTCTATGTGGTTCACTTCCCGGCGGTTCGGCTTGGCTGTTTAGCCGGTCACGGACACGCCAAGCGATCGCAGCCACCATCCCGAGACGAATCGAGCGGCTTGCGCAAATTTCTGACGGTGCTCTCACCCCCTCTCTTCTTTCCCCCCGCGACGGGGGAGATGTAAGAGGGGGAGCCGGCGGCCCGGGTCTACGGCATCTCTTCCAAAAGCCTACCGAACCCTTTTACCCGCTGTCTCACATGCAGCCGTTTTTGAATCGCCCAGACGCGCGCGGGCACCGGGTGAATGACGGGGACCTGCAGGTCTTCTTCTAATAGGTGGATGATGTCCAGACAGCGCCAACCGGTGCCGAGCATGTAGATCCCGTCCGCGTTTTGATTTTTTAGAAATACCTTGCGCGTGTGCGCGTAAATTTCCTGTGACGCAAGCCGTCCGACATCTTCGAAGGCCACCGAGATCCCTTCCATGCCCAATACGTCGAAGCCGGCGTCCTGGAAATAGCGGGTTGTGATATCGTTGACCTTGCCGATGAAATAGGTCACGCCGACGAATCTCTTGACGTTCAATGCGCGCAACGCCTCGACTTGAGTCTGGGCCGCTGTGACCATGGGAATTTTGTATTTGGCTTCCCATTCTTTGATGATCTTCTCTTCGCCCTTGTAACCATGGACCATGAAAGGTGGGGCGCCTTCGGGGTGAATCAGATCGACGCCTTCCGTGGCCAGCTCCGCGACTTTCTCTTCAACGGCGCTGAGAGCTCCGCGGAATTCGTCTTCCGTACCACGCTTGAAATTCAAGTAAACCGGTACGACGCCGATGCCTTCGGGCAGTAGGCGGATGAACTCTTCGAGGGAACCGGGCCGATGGGTGGGCTTCACGACCCCGACGACACCGCGCCAACTGGCAAAAACCACGACCAGCTCCTTGCAATTACGATTGTGATTTAAAGGCCTGTGGAAACTTCGACTTCATCTTGGCCCGATAGTCCTCGGGAACTTC
>VBKE01000298.1 GCA_005879605.1 Deltaproteobacteria bacterium | reverse complement strand
TGCGGACAATCCCTCTTAGCAGTTCTTGGTCCTGTTTGAGCACGTCATGTTGAATCATTTTAACCTCCCTCGGTTCCCGCTCAAAAAAACCCCCCAAGCTACACAATGTTCTCGGGGCTCGAAACAATTTTGAGCTAGCACTACTTTACGCGGGCGCGGTTAAAAGAGCAAACCGGTACAGGCAATAGCGCGTAGAGCGCGAGCGGTGGACCTGCGTTTTTTCGCTGCTGGATATGAGCGCCTTGCCGGGTCCTGCGGGTTGCGGTCGCTCGCCTTTTGCGATATTCTAGCGCACAGCATGCGGTCACGTCATACGTATTCGAGTGCCCTGCGCTCCATCGGCCAAGTCCTAGAAAAATGGGACATGAACACTTTCGATTTGAGATGCTCCGACAGTGAGTTTCGTCTCCACTGCGGCGATCCGACTCCGCCTCATTTGACGCTCATAAAAGTACGCTATACTTCTGACGACATAAGCGGTCTTGAACTTAAGGGCCGGGCAAAGCGCGGCGGTTCGTTGACAACGGCGAAGTTGGATAGTCTGCCCGAGATACTGCGCGCGCTTGGGCACTACGTTGACAGTAAAGGCGGACGCTTGGTGCGGATTTGCAACGGTGACGTTGCCCTCGATAGCAGCCTGATCATGCTTGAATACGAAACCCGCCATAGACAAGTGCGGCGGGAAGATTTTTCCATCACGTCCATTTACAAACATGCCCAGAACATGCACCACGAACGGTCTCGAATCTCGCTTGATATTCGGTGGGCATAACTCTTCGTTGCGGTGGGTTAGGCGGCGATCAAATTTCTGTAGTGTCCCGCCTTGGAGATCGGCGCCAGACCACTGATAATTTTTTCCCAGTGCTTGCCTAGATCTTCAGAGCAGAACACCTCACCGGACGTCGTTGCCGCGAAGATCGAGGAGGAATTCCCTGATTCTTCGAGGCAGAAAGCTTCGATGCTGGCCTGCAACCGATCCGGCAATCCATTATGCAGGATCTCCCAGCTTCGCCCGCCGTCACGGCTCCGCGAGATGCGCGCGCCGGCGAAATGAGTCGTGCGCCAGGTGCCCGGGGCGTCCTGCGCCGCCGTCATAAAAATCAGCTTCGGATCCGACGGACAAAACACGAACCCGTCGGGGTAGCCGCCGATTTCGTCTTCCCTTCCGGTCCATTGCTCCCAAGTGGTGCCGCCTTCGGGACTGACGTAAAGTCCCCTTCCGGTGACCGCATAGAGACATCTGGAATTGCTCGGATGAATCATCAGCCGGTGGACGTCTTCATAGAGCTCGGGGAACTCTTGCCAGCTCTGTCCCGCGTCGGTGCTTTTTAACAGCCCGCCGACTTCAATCGAAGCGTATATCGTCGTCGGATTACGGGGATCGAAGTTGATATGCTTCACGTGGCCGATATGAGGCGGAGCGGGGAAACTCCATTTCGGCACACTGGGCACCGACCGAAGCGATGGCACTTCAGTCCAGTGGAGACCCAGATCGTCGCTGACGAACAGGTGTGCCGGCTCCGTCCCTGCATACAAACGCGCGTGTCCGTCGACGCGCGCCGATGCCAACGAATAGACATTGGTTTGGGTCAACCCATTGCCCCTCGGCTCCCAAGTTCTACCGCCGTCGGCGCTAACGTGCACTGAGCCGTGAAACGCCCCGGCAATCGTCAAGCCGCTTTCCGACTCCATGATGATCGCGCTGATATGCCTGTCGGTCAAAGCCTGGTGCGCTACCCGCCATGCGGACCCCTCGCGCGCGATGATGGCGATGCCTTCTCTCGTTCCCACCAACACCTCGTTCGAGCGGGATGGGGAGGAGTAAATAGTGGTACCACCGTGGGACAATCCTATCGCCATTTGCTTACCCTCCTGATTCGTTAGTTTGGGTTGACGCGATCAGCAATCAATCTCGAAGCGAAGCTTCCCACTTCGGTTTTTGGCTGTCAAGGCGCTGCCCGGCGCTGCTGGTCTAACGACAAAGAACCTAGCGCGGCAAAAGCCGCAACCAAAGAAGAGTCAAGATATCCCCCTCTTACATCTCCCCCGTCGCGGGGGAGAGAAGAGAGGGGGCACGTTATTGAGATGAATAGCGTTTCGTCGAATGAGAGCACCGTAAGAAATTTGCGCAAGCCGCGCAAACTTTCAAGGATAGGAGTGCAAAGCTCACATAGAAAAGATTTGTTTGAGTTCTCTGCACTACTATGCCTAAAAGTTTTCGCAGCTTGCGCAAAATGTTCCGGCGGCCGATTATCAGTGAAAAGATGTTGTGGACTAATGAACAGGCTTATGTTTTATTAATTTCACGAGGTCGAGGCAAAAATCATGAGGATCGGGGCTTTCGGATACCGGAGCGTTGATGGAACCAAGCAATTCTTCGCCGCCGTTTTTGTAACGGCATGGTGCGTTATCGCTGCCGCCCCGTCGTGGGGAGAGACAATCAAAGGTAGTGTCCGGTACGTGGGCGCGCCGGTTGATAAGAAAAAAGTCTCCGTGACGATTGATCAGTACGTCTGCGGCAAAGAAAAAGAGCCCGAAGACTTGGTGCTCTCTTCCAACAGCGGCATTCGGAACGCTGTGGTGTCGCTGCAGAACCTCCCACCGGGGGCGAAGTGGGATTGGAATCCCCCTCCCGCAAAAATGGATCAGAAGCAGTGCTCGTTTGTCCCACGCGTGGTCGTCGTGCCGGTAGGTGGAACTGTGGAATTTCTAAATAGCGATCGGTTGTTGCATAACGTCAAGAGCGCCGGCAAAGAAAATCCTCCTTTCAACCGAGCCCAGCCGCACGCACGGGCCATTTCATTCGTGTTCAAAAAACCTGAGATCCTGCGGGTGGACTGCGATCTCCACTCCTGGATGCGTGGTTGGGTGGTGGTTGCTGAGCACCCATTCTATGCCGTAACCAACGAACAGGGAGAGTTTATCCTCGAAAACGTGCCGCCGGGCAAGTACACCCTGCAGGTCTGGCAGGAAAGCTTGGGAAACGTGACCCAGGAATTGGTCGTGGGAGACAAAGGCGCCACCACGGTCACTGTGGGGATGGGCAAGAAGTAAAGCGCGCTCTCCTTGATACGCTAAGGAACCACTGCGATTTTTTTTGCGGCTTCCCAGCCGGCCGAGTGGTTTGGCTCCGCGATCGCCCGAAGCGAGCCTCCTTCATCAAGCGCGATCGTGAAGGTAACTTTGGGAAAAGAATAAACCGGGTGGAGATAGACCCGTGCGATCTCCGCGGTGTTGATGTACAGAGCGATGTAGCGAATGGAGTGCTCGCTCAGGGAAGGATGTTCGCCGCCAGCGCCTATGTTGACGGTAACGTCGAACCATTGGCCGCGCTTGACTGAGTCCGGCGCGACGATTTTCGGCGTATGTTTCGGATCGAAGGAGGTGCGCAATTGCTTGTACTCGGGAGTGAACTGTTCTTCCTGCCCACCCCACACGGGCTGTGTCACCGCTCCGATGATAGACACGCCCAGAGCAACTCCGACCGCCACGGCAGTCCACCTAACCCACGGCGTAGAATCACTTCGCATATTTCTTCACCTCTTGCACTGAATATTTGCGGCAACGCTGGCCCCGCTTCGGAACCGCCGCTTATGCCCCGCGCCAGCAGAGCACGTCGTAGGCCATGACCCCTTCCTGTTTACCCGTCACTCTCAGCAGCCCGAGCTCGCGAACCTGTACCGCGTCCTTCACTCGCTCGTAAGTGCTCCCGGTCATCAGAATCTGTCCGGGTCCGGCGTTCGATTCAAGTCGCTGGGCCACATTCACTTCGTTGCCGATCACCGTGTAATCCGTCCTCCGTTCAGACCCAATGTTTCCAGCAATCACAATGCCCGTGTTAATTCCGTTCCCCATGTGTAGACGGAGATCAGGAAACCTCGCGAAAGTGATGCGTTTTAACCCCTCCTGCACGGCGAGGGCACAGCGGACCGCGTTGGCCGGATCATCTTCGCGACGGACGGGAACCCCAAAGAACGCCATGAACCCATCTCCCCGAAACTTGTCGAGCGTGCCTCCGAACCTAAAAACGGTGTCGACCACGAGCGTCAGGTAGATATTTAGGATATCAACGGCATCTTGCGGATCGAGTTGCTCGGCAAGCGGCGTGAACCCACGCAGATCGCCAAAGAGAACCGTCACTTCCCGCTTCTCGCCGCCCAACTTCAAGTGACGTCCGGGATCGGCGACGATCTCGGCAGCCACCTCCGCAGAAACATACCGGCCGAAGAGAGTGCGGAGCAGACGGTTCTTCGTCTCAATCTCATCGTGGAGCGCCTTGATCCTGAGAAGCGACTTGACCCGGGTCAGGAGCTCCTCGCGGTTAAAGGGTTTACTCAGAAAATCGTCGGCGCCCGTTTCGATCCCGCGAATCCGGTCGGTGACCTCGCTGAGCACCGTCAACATCACGACCGGCAGGAGGCGACTGGCCTCATTAGCGCGGATACGCTCGCAGACCTCGTACCCTGACATGTCCGGCATCATCACGTCCAGAAGGACCAGGTCCGGCGCGGCGCTCTCGATGAGGCTAAGGGCCGTGGGACCATCGGCCGCCGTGATGACCTCGTACTCCGCAGCCGTCAGCGTCTTCTGCAAGATCTCGAGATTCTGCTTGTTGTCATCGACCACTAATATGCGAGGCGGTCGACTCGCCATGTCGGTGCTCCTTTCTGGACCCCAAAAGTCAGTTCTCGGGCACAAACTTCCGAATCATCTGAAGCAGCTCGCGGGGGCTATACGGCTTTGCCATATAAGCCGAAGCGCCGGCATCCTTCGCCTTCTCGTCGTCGCCGCTGAGCGCGAACGAGGTGATCACGATGATCGGGATGGCGGCGGTCTTGGGATCGGTGCGAAGCCTGCGTGTAGCGTCCAGTCCAGACAGCTTCGGCAGCTGGATATCCATGAGGATCAGGTCCGGCAGCTCTGTGAGCGCCGTCGCCACCCCCATCTCGCCGTCCGTCGCCTCAATCAACCGATAGGAGGTGCGCGCCAAAAGCTGCCGCACCATCTTTAGATTGAATTCGTTGTCCTCCACGTAGAGGACGGTCTTGCCGCTCATGTGGTCACTCCATGATTAACGCGCAAAGGGATTGAAAAGAAGAAGGTCGATCCCTTTCCCAGTTCGCTTTCCACCCAGATCCGGCCGCCATGCATCTCGACGAACTTTTTGGTGATGTTAAGCCCGAGTCCGGTCCCGGCAAACTCCCGGGTCATCGCCATGTCCACTTGCTGGAACTCGTTAAAAATGTTTTCGAGCTCGTTTTTTGGTATGCCAATTCCGGTATCCGAGACGCGATAGAGCAGGTTCTCTCCCTGCTGTTCCACCCAAACCGCAACCCGCCCGCCCTTGCTGAATTTCAGCGCGTTCCCTACCAAGTTCGTCAGACATTGCGTGATCCGCCTTCCGTCCCCGAAGGCGAGCGGAATATCCTCCTGTGCCGCCGCGACGAATCCCAACCCTTTTTCCAGGGCCAGCGATTGAAGCGAGGCCCGGACGGTCTCCACCACTTCCTGCACCGAGTATTCGCCCAAAACCAGCTCCATACGGCCCGCCTCGATCTTGGAAAGATCGAGGACATCGTTGATCAGCCGAAGCAGATGCTTGCCGTTGGTCTGAATATCCGTCAGCGGCTCCTTCAGATGGGCCGGAACATCGCCGTAGATCTCATCGAGCACCATCTCCACAAAGCCGAGGATCGCGTTCATCGGTGTGCGTAGCTCGTGCGACATGTTGGCGAGGAAATCCGATTTTGCCTTGCTGGCCTGCTGGAGCTGCTCGTTCAGTCTCTGCAGCTCATGCGACCCGCGCCGCTGGCTCTCGGAGAGACGCTGCAGCTCCCGGCTCATGTGGTTCATATGGTCGGCCAGCGCGCCGAATTCATCGCGATTGGGGACGTTAATTGTGGCACCAAAGTTTCCCTTCGCCACCTGGCTGAGGAAGCCATGGGCCTCCTGAACAGGCAGGATAAAGGACCATGAGATGACGAACCCGAGTAACAACGCCAGCAGTATCAAAGCCGCCGCGCTGCTCGCCATCAGGATTAGTGTCTTCCTGTTTGCAGCGGCGACACTTGCCCGAAGACGGTCCATCTTCTCCCGTTCGCGCTGGACCAACTGATTGACCAGCCCTTCGATTTGCAGATAGAGAGGATACTCCTTGTTGAGCTGCAGCCGCATCGCATCATCAATCTTTCCATCGCGGACGAAGTTTGCGATATCAGCCACAGTGGTCAGCGCATCGCCCTGGGCGGCGCGGATGCGCTGGATCAGCTGCACCTCTTCGGGTTGAGCCGCCTTCTCGAGGCGAGCCAGTGTATTGCTGAAACGGTTGTTCTCGCGCAGGATGTTTTCGACTGTAGACTCGTCTCTTAAGAGCAAAGCCATGGCGGTAAAGTTCATCTGCAAGGCCAGGGCGTGCTGGATCTCTTGCGACCAGTGGACTCGTTCGTGAACCTCATCCAGGAGCTGGCTCTGACTGGACATTTTGGTGATGGTCTGAAGGCTTATCACTCCCATGCCGATGAAGAGCAGTGTGACCAGGAGAAAACCCGCGAGCAGTTTTGCATGAACCGAGGCCTTGATGGCCGCAACCCACCGAACCAAGTCTCCTAACGGTGAGCGGGTCAGGAGAAAGTGCGCGAGCCTTTCCTCCCAGCCGGTTAATGTCGGAGCGAAGGCCAATGTGCCGTCAGAGATAGTGACTTCTGGTTTAGGCACGTATCTACCCTGGGGCATAGCGTCGAAGCTAGCAAAGGCGAATCAACTTCGTCAAGGCATTGTTCTGATCTAAGTTCCAAGTTTTGCGTTTCGAGCTTTGTACCTGCGATCGGAATTTTAGGGAAGCAAAGGGTCGAGAGTCTTTTCCAGCTTACTCGCAGAGAGAGCAGCGAATGTGCTATGACTCAGGCTGAATTCGTAGGAACAGGAAGCGCAAAGGACGCAAAGGCACATAAAAAGCTCTTTGAATTCTCTGTACTATTGATTCTTTTGATTGCGCCAAGACGCCAAGAAAGCAAAGCTCGGAATCGTCTTTTTCTTGGCGCCCTTTGCGCGCGTCACTCCGATTTGGTTTGCGGGGTAGCCGCGCTAGGGTCAAGTCGAGTTTGCGAGAGGAGCACGCATGCGGTTTGGGACATTCAGTTACAATCAAGCAAGGCCTTGGGTGCCGGAGCGTCAGGCCTTCGACGAGCTGCTTGAACAAATCCAACTCACCGAGCGGCTGGGCTTCGACGAGGCGTGGTTCGCCGAGCATCACCATTCAGACTACGGCATGCTGGCTTCTCCCAACCTCATCGTCGCGGCCCTCGCGCACCGCACCCGGCGGCTGCGCCTCGGGAACTTGGTCAATGCCCTGCCGCTACACGATCCGATACGCCTGGCGGAGGAGTGCGCGATGCTCGACATCCTCACGGGCGGACGGCTGAACGTGGGGTTGGGGCGCGGGGTGCCCCGCGACGATCTCAAGCATGGGCTCGATCGCGACACGGCTCAAGCCCGCTTCGAGGAGGGCGTTGAAATTCTCCAGCGCGCCTGGAGGGAGGATACCTTCACGTATTCCGGTAAGGCCTGGAACTATGTCGACATCACGTGCCGCCCAAGGCCGCTACAGCGGCCCCATCCGCCTATTTATTACGGCGCCACTTCACCGGAAAGTCCATCGATGGTGGCGCGCCGCGGCTGGAACCTGGCGCTGTCGCGCCAACCGCTTGCCAACTGCGCTAAGGCAATTGCAAAGTACCGCGCGGAACGGGCGGCCCTTGAGACCCCGCCGGGTGGAGGAGACGCGATCATGGTCCGGGATATTTATATCGCCGAGACCGACGAGCAGGCGTGGGCGGAGGCTGCTCCTGAGATCACTCGCTTCTGGCAACTGGCCACCGATAACGTCTGGCGCGGCAACTCTATCACCACAGATGATCTGCCGAGGTTCACCGAACGCTTCGCCTATTTCCCTGGAGGCCTCACAGTGAAGAGAATGGACGAATGGGGCACCTCGCTGATCGGCAACCCGGAAACAGTTCTCAAGAAGGCACGTCAGATGATCGAAACGGCGCGACCGGACTGCTTGGTCGGCATGTTCAGCTTCGGGGGTTTAAGTCATGAGCAGGTGATGCGCTCTATCGAGCTGTTCGCGACCAAGGTGAAGCCGTTTTTAGACGGGATTTAACCGCAAAGGCCTGTCCTGAGCGAAGTCGAAGGAACGCAGCGGTCGACTGGAGTTTTTTAAGGATCTCGTCAAAAGGAGTCGGTTTTTTCCAACCCCCCAAAGAAAAGGGACACGAATGTCCGCCGTCCATTTTATGAAACGCAACGCTACTCTTTAGTCTCGTAGCCCATCTGTACGGCGTGCTCAGCGCAAAGGACCGAATTGTCCAGAACGTACTTTGCGTGAGTGGCCTTCTTCCCGCACGGTTTCCAGTCCGTCGCAGTGGGGGCGATATAGTCACAGGTTTCTCCCTGTTTGATTGGACGGATTTCGAATTGAGAACTGAATCCGGCGCCTTCTAAGAAATCCGCTAAACCTTCTTCCATCTCTTTCTCCGTTTGGTTCTTGTGAGCGTCGCACAGGTGATCCTCGACGTACCATGCGGAGACTGAGTAAGCCGCGGCTTTATGACAGGAGCCGGGACTTTCTTCTTCCGAAAACCATTCACAGGCGGACTCTTCATCATCATCCAGTTTCGTCACGTTCACATCGGTCCTGTTACAGTACTCACACATGAAAAAGCTCTCCTTTCTAAAGCAATCCGAGGCAAATTCCCAGCCAAAGAAGCTCTGGCAACGAATTTTTTATCGTCGGTTCGAGAAGTGCTTGAGCTCTCTTTGCTCGGTCCACCGAGGGTAACTTTTTCGTCACTTGCACGTTGATGCCGAGACGAGACGCTAGAGGCTCGAAGAAATCGCGCAACTCTTTTTGGCGAACCCACGACTCGCTCAGAAGAAAATTATGGTCTTCGACACACTGCAGAATGCTCGATGCAAACTCAATTTCCCATTTCGAGGGTTTGGTTTATATGCCATCCCCTTCCAATCTGAGGGTCACGGAAGCCGCAACGCCGCCCGTTACTTCTTCAGCTTGGCACGTTCCAACGCGAGCGCAATCGCGCCGCCGGGCTGTGCCTTGGGTTCCAGAGCACGCTTGGGTTCGGACTGGCGCGGGTCGCGCGAATCGGGTGCTACGCCACCTGAGCGCGACGAGGTGCCGGCTGTGTCGTCGAGGCGCATACTTAGGGAAATGCGCTGGCGCTTCACGTCGACATCCATCACCTTCACCTTGACGATTTGGCCGGGCCTGACGATTTCGTGTGGGTCTTTGACGAATTTGCTCGCCAGCGCGGAGACGTGCACGAGGCCGTCCTGGTGCACGCCGATGTCGACGAAGGCGCCGAAGGCGGCGACGTTGGTGACGACGCCTTCGAGGATCATGTTGGGCTGCAGGTCGGCAAGAGACTCGATGCCGTCCTGGAATGTAGCCATTTTGAATTCGGGGCGCGGATCGCGGCCGGGCTTTTCCAATTCAGTTAGAATGTCGCGCACCGTCGGCACGCCGAATTTGTCGTCGGTGAATTCGGCGGGCGAAAGCCCCTTCAGCGCCGCCGGCTGGCCCATCACTTCGCCGATCCCTTTGCTGATGCGCGCGAGAATGCGCTCGACGACCGGATAGGCCTCTGGATGAACCGAGGAGCGGTCCAGCGGATTGTCGCCGTGGTTGATGCGCAAGAAGCCTGCGGCCTGCTCGAAGCTCTTGTCACCCAGGCGTGGTACCTTGCGCAATTTTTTGCGATTCGGGAACGGGCCGTTGGCATCTCGGTACTCGACGACGTTTTTCGCCAGCACCCTGTTAAGGCCCGACACCCGCGCGAGCAGCGGCGCCGAAGCCGTATTGACGTCCACGCCCACCGCGTTGACGCAGTCTTCGACCGTGGCATCGAGCGCGCGAGCGAGCGCGCGCTGATTCACGTCGTGCTGATATTGGCCGACGCCGATCGACTTGGGATCTATTTTTACCAACTCGGCGAGCGGGTCTTGCAAGCGCCGAGCGATGGACACGGCGCCGCGCAGGCTCACGTCCAGCTCGGGAAATTCGCTGGCGGCGAATGCCGACGCCGAATAGACCGAGGCGCCGGCTTCGCTGACGACGATTTTGTTCAACTTCCGTTCCGGCATCTTCGACGCGATCAGCTCGATCACCTCGGCGGCGAGCTTGTCGGTTTCGCGGCTGGCGGTGCCGTTGCCGATGGAGATCAGCTCGACGCCATGCTGCACCGCCATTCGCGCCAGCGTCGCCAGCGATCCCTGCCAGTCCTTACGCGGTTCGTGCGGATAAATGGTGGCTGCCTCCAGCAGCTTACCCGTGGCATCGACGACCGCGACTTTGCAGCCGGTGCGTATGCCGGGGTCGATGCCCAGCACGGCCTTGGGGCCGGCGGGCGCCGCCAGCAACAGCTCGTGCAGATTGCGGCCGAATATCTTAATCGCTTCGGCTTCCGCCGCTTCGCGCAATTGCGCCAGCAGCTCGGTGCTGATATGCGAATGCGCTTTGCCGCGCCAGGTCCATTGGCAGACCTCGGCCAGCCACTTGTCGGCGCGACGACCGCGCTCTTCGATGCCGAAATGCGCGGCGATCATCGCGACGCATGGATGCGGCACGGCGGCTTCGATCTCCTCGCCTAAACCCAGTTCGATCTTCAGCACGGCCAGGCTCTCGCCGCGGAACAGCGCGAGCGCGCGATGCGAGGGGATGGTGCGTATGGCCTCGGAATAGGCATAGTAGTCGCGGAATTTTTCTTCCTCGGCAGTCTCCTTGCCTTTCATCACAGTGGAGGTAACGATGCCCTGTTCCCACATGCGCGTACGCAGTTTGGCGAGGAGTTCGGCGGTCTCGGCAAAACGCTCGCAAAGAATCTCGCGCGCGCCATCGAGTGCGGCTTGCGCGTCGGGAACGTTTATGGCGTTGCTACTCTCGGTAGCAGGTGTCACGTTCACGTACTTTGCCGCCTCCTGCTGCGGATCGAGCGTGGGATCGGCGAATAGCGCATCGGCCAGTGGCTCCAGCCCGGCCTCGCGCGCCATCTGCGCACGTGTGCGGCGCTTGGGCTTGTAGGGTAGATAAATATCTTCCAGCGCCTGCTTGGTCGCCGCTGTCTCTATGGCACCGCGCAGTTCGTCGGTGAGTTTGCCCTGGTGCTCGATCGCGGCCAGGATCGCCGCGCGCCGTTCTTCCAGTTCGCGCAGATAGAGCAGGCGTTCATCCAGATTACGCAGATGTGTGTCATCCAGGTTGCCGGTGGCCTCCTTGCGATAGCGCGCGATGAAGGGCACGGTCGAACCTTCGTCGAGCAGCGCCACAGCAGCAGCGACCTGATGGGGCCCGACTCCGAGTTCCTTGGCGATGATTTGAACAATCTTGATCTGTGCAGCTTCTGAAATGTTATTGGTCATTGGAAAACCCCGTGTGAATCCAACGGGACTATCCGGAAGCGCGTCCTTGGCGTCGCGTCTTGAATCTTGACATCTACTTAACCTGCACGCCTGAATTTCGAGTTCGAATCTTTTTTAACTGTCGCCGCCTCGTATAGCGTTTCCGGGGCAATATCAGCGCCATTAGGCCAAGCGATGGTCGGGCCATCGATGAAGAATTTCTTGAAGTAATTTTTGCTCTTAAGAGGTCTGAAAATCGGTCCTGTGAGCCACGGTTCAAAATCTATAACTTTTTTCGTGCCGTCGTTAAACTGAATCTCGATGAGGTGGCCTTTGACGTATTTTGCTTTGGCAACAGAGGGTAACATTGTGCTAGCGGTTCATCTCTCGAACATCAGGGATTGATAACGACTTCCCGTGCTGGGCCGCGAAATAAAATGTCCAATCCATTCAACACATCACGGCCTACGATTCGCTCGTGACCAGTAAAGTCCGCTTGTAGCCGACACGGAAAGTCCGCACCGTCGAGATGAACCCAAGCTTGAAAAATAATCGTTGGAATCGAACTTTCACCAACACCGCCCATTAAACCGGGTATTCCGTCACCTGGATCTAACGCCAACCGCTCACAGTCCGACCACGGTATTGCGCTCGCATCTGCTCCAGTGTCGGGAATCACTTTCTCCAAGACTAAGCCGGGCCTGCTGAACTGTCGGCGGAATTCTACCCTCATCACAGGTAGAGGTTCGTTTGGATACGTCGGATCATATGGGAAGGAGGTGCGGCGCATCCGGTTGGGTTCGTTTTCATGACCGACGCGTGTGACGAAAGGATGTTTTCCAGACGCTTGGGCAGCATGAAAGACCTCGACCGGGCTCGTGCCGGATACGATGACGCGCCCCTCGGCAAAGCCAATCCATTGATCGGCATATTGCCCGAGCAGGGTGTTACGCTGTGTCCAATATTCGGTTTCGTTTTTCCGCCAGTCGGGATGAACCCGTTTAGCGATCTCCGGAGGTAGACCTTCGATCAAGCTCCGCACGGATTGTCCTGAGTTGCCCATGTCGGAATTATACACAGACGAAGACTGAAATCGAACCCCAAAAAAGAAAGGGCGACCGCATGGTCGCCCTTCGAGATGCGCCTTATTCCTCGCAATGCTTGGATTTACGCCTTCCCCGCCTCCCTCAACGCCCTAAACACGTTCTCCGGACTCAACGGCAATGTTCTGATGCGCACGCCCGTGGCGTTGAAGATCGCATTGGCGATGGCCGCCATCGGCGGGACGCAGGCGATCTCGCCGGCGCCTTTGGCGCCGTAAGGGCCGGAGCCGGGGTAGCCGTCGACGAGGGTCGTCTCGATGCGCGGCATCATGTTGATGGTCGGCATCAAGTAGTCGACGAAGGACGGGTTCATGGTTCTGCCGTTGTTGTCGAAGACAACTTGCTCGCAAAGCGCCTGGCCGATGCTCATGGCTGTGGCCCCTTCGATTTGGCCTTCGACAGATGCACGGTGGATGGGGAAGCCGATGTCGTGGACGGCGACGTATTTAAGAATCTTCACGTTGCCCGTATCCGGACTGACTTCGACTATACACGCGTGCGTCGTGAACGGCTGGGAGCTTCCGCGCGCTTTTTCTTCGGCCACCATTGCGACATTGTCGAAATAGCCGCGGCCGATCACTTCGCCGATCACGTTGTGCGCGGCAGTGGCTACGGACGCGAGAGATACCGACTTCGAGGGCGTCCCTTTGACGCGGATCTGTTTGTCTTTGATTTCCAAATCGTCGGGGCTTGCTTCGAGCTGAGTTGCCGCCAATTTGAAGAGCTGGTTGCGCGCGTCGATGGCGGCGAGCCGGGTTGCCGTGCCGGAAACTAACATTGCCCGGCTACCGACAGTGCCCGCGTCCCAAGGACTGGCGTCGGTGTCGACCTTGACCACCGTGACATCGCTCACGGGAATCCCCAGCTCTTCGGCGGCAATGAGTGGAATGCCGAACCCGGGCGCGGTGCCCATATCGATCTTGCCGATGTGAACGGTCACCGAGCCGTCTTCGTTAACTTTGACCACTGCGCCGCCGCCGGGGCCGGCGCTTTCGATCCACGACCCGGTGGCAATACCGACGCCCTGATTCTTTTCCAGCTTCACTTTGCCCCAGCCGATTTGTTCCGCTGCCGTGCGAATGGTTTCACCCAAGGAAACATCGCGCAGCTTGGGAACGCCGACGATCTTGTCGCCGGGCTTGGGCGTATTCTTCAGGCGAAACTCCACCGGGTCCATGCCAAGCTTGGCCGCGATCGAATCCATGTGCGACTCCACGGCGAAGGCCGCCTGTGGCCCGCCGGGTCCGCGCACCGGTCCGCAAACTTGCTTGTTGGTGTAGACGACGTAGCCGTCGATGTGGACGTTGGGCATCAAATACCAGCCGCCGAGCATGTTTGTGCAGCGCGCGCCAGCCATGGCGCCGAAGCCCGAGTAGGCGCCGGCGTCGTAGATGACTTTGCCTGTGCGCGCGACGATGGTGCCGTCTTTTTTCACGCCGGTCTTGATGTACATTTTCGCGCCGGAGCGGATCGTCGTGGAAATCGTCTCCTCAGCCTTGTCGAGGACGATCATCACCGGCCGCTTAGCCTTAACCGCGAGCAAAGCGCAAATGGGCTCGATGGCGGCGCCGGAGGTGATGCCGCTCGCCTTGCCGCCGAAACCGCCGCCGAGCTCGGTGCTCAGGATCCTTACCTTGTTGAGAGGAATACCGAGCAGCCGCGCCACGTCGGTGCGCACGCTGAAGGGAGCCTGAGCGTTGGCCCACACGGTAATTCTACCGTCCGGTTCGACCCGCGCCGCGGCGATACGCGGCTCGAGATACTGCGGATGGATCATCTTGGTCTCGTAGACTTCGTCGACGACGATATCGGCTTCCGCCATCGCCTTATCGGGGTCGCCGGCGTGAACGGGCGTATAGCTGCAAACGTTTTTCACTTTGACGTCCGCCGGCAAGTTCTTCGGCAGCGGCATGTCCTCGTGCAAGGTCGGCGCTTCCAGTTTCATAGTCTCTTCAGGGTCGAGGACGACCGGCAGCGGCTCGTAGACGACTTTGATTTTCTTGAGCGCCTGCTTGACGAGCGCCGGGCTCTCGGCTGCAACGGCGGCGACCGGGTCACCCATGTAGCGGACTTTGTTTTTCGCCAGCATGTATCTGTCGATGTAGGTACGGCCGTAGCGCACGTCCGGCGCATCGGCGGCGGTGACCACGGCGTGAACGCCGGGAACCTTTTTAGCTTCGCTGGTGTCGATGCTCATGATCTTCGCGTGAGCGTATTGGCTTCGCAGGATGCCGCCGTGGAGCTCGTCTTTCAGGGCCAGGTCGATGCCGTAAATGCCGGCGCCGATGACGCGCTCGATGCCACCCATTCGCGCGGGGCTGGTGCCTACTACCGTGTGTTCAACTTTTGCCATGGCTTAACTCCTTCCTGCCATTCTATCGGCGGCGAGCTGAATCGCGTCGACGATCTTGGTGTAGCCGGTGCAGCGGCAGATGTTGCCGGAGACCGCTTCCTCGATGTCTTCCGGCGTGGGTTCCTTAGTACGGTCGAGCAAGACCTTCACCGAGATGATGTATCCCGGCGTGCAGTAGCCGCACTGCACCGCCCCGGTATCGATGAACGCCTGCTGCACCGGATGCAGCTTGTCACCGTCCGCCAATCCTTCGATCGTGACGATTTCCGCGCCGTTCGCATCCGCCGCAAGAGTTACGCAGGAATTGATGGGCTTGCCGTTATAAATGATCGTGCAGGCGCCGCACTCACCGGTGTTGCAGCAGAGTTTCGTGCCTTTGTAATTCAGTGTGTCGCGCAAGAAATCCAACAGCGACGTGGACGGTTCTGCCGTCGCGCTTTGGGTGTTGCCGTTGACTGTAAGATTGATTGTAAGGCTCATCAGACTACCTCCTTGCCGGATGCTGCTTTCCAGCTCTGTTCCAGACCCCGGCGGGTAAGAGCTTCGACGATCCAGCCGCGATATTCCGCGCTGCTCCGCTGATCCGTGATCGGACTCGATTCCGATGCGGCCAGCGTCGCGGCTTCTTTAACAAGCGCCGCGGTGAGAGACCTGCCGCGCAGCAACGCTTCTGTCTTGGTTGCTCGGATCGGTGTCGGCGCAACGGCGCCCAAAGCGATGCGGACGTCTTGTAAACTCGAATTCCCCGCGTCCGCCGTGATCAGGACGGCGACGCCGACCATCGCGATATCCATTGCCCCTCTCACGGCATGTTTGAGGTAAACGCCGTGGCTCCCTTTCGGCGGGTAGGGAATTTCGATTTCCGTAAGTAGTCCCTTCGATCCCAGACTCGTCTTGCCCGGCCCCTGGAAGAAGGAGATGAACGCTTCGGTCTTTTCGCCATCCCTGAATGCCAGCTTGGCTTTGGCTTCCAGCGCCAGCAGCGGCGCCAATGTTTCGCCCGAGGGCGACGCGCGGCAGATGTTGCCGCCGATGGTCGCTGTGTTGCGGATCTGCAGGGACGCGAACTGGTGGCATGATTCCCAAAGCAGCGGCAGTCGCTCGCGCACCAGCCTGCTGGTCTCGATGTCGCGGATGGTGACGAGCGGTCCCATTTGCAGGCTGGCGCCATTTTCTTGGATTGTGTCCAGGCCGGGGATTTTTTTGATGTTTACTAGGCATCCCGGTTCCTCCTTATACTTCATGTCGACCATGACGTCCGTGCCGCCGGCGATCACGTTGGCGTGTTCTCCATATTTGGCGAGCACCGACAGCGCTTCGGTTATTGTTTTCGGTTCAAAGTAATCCATATTCGTCGCCTCTTTCTTGCGGAGCCATTATGAGCGCTGCTTTTTACCCTTCTGAAAATCTCATAGCCCAAGTGGAAGTTCGATGGCAAGCCCGTTTGGAAATTTCGCCCTCCTTACTTTCCCTCTCACGCTTCCGGCGGCGCCCGGCCATGCGAATATCAACAAAACTGATGGGTGACAACGTTGTTCACTGTTACCTAATAGCCGGTTAACTCCGTTGACAATCAACAGGGACAGCAACGGCTGACCAGAATTGAATAGGTAAAATACTTGTTGCAAATACGCCACTTTTTTTCAACAACCGTGCTTTCGAAATTTGGCACGTCAATTGCGCAGCAAACCTAGCGAATAGATTTTAATGAAAGGAGAAAAAATCGCGGCACGGCGAAATCTGACCGCGCTAAGATATGAAGAACCACCGCTAGATTATCCTTCCGTCGGAGATCGCGCCAGGCTGGGATGAGCGTCTTTTTGGCTCAATTGGATCTGTCAGTCTGTACCCGTCCTTCTGATCCGCGCGAATTAGACGCTCTGGTAGAATTTACATGAAAGAAGTTCCAAGATTAAGGTTGATCGAGACAAAAACAAAAACTACGCTCCGCAAGAACGGCCGAGGCAAAGATCATAAGAGAACCGCCGCTGAAGCTGGTCCCTTGCTCGTAGATCTGAAGAACTCAATGACTTTCTTTTACCTCGCTCTGGAGAATCTTAAAAGTTCTGTGAATCAGCCCGCAGTTTGTGCCAAGAAAATAGAGGAACTAAAAAGCTTAAGCACCATAGTACACGCTCACATGGAAAAGTTTTTGGAAACGATCTCGCAAATTTGAATTTGCCAATCTTTGCTACCCATCCTTCGCAGCTCACAAGCGCGTAATTGTTCCCCGATCCCGACATGAGGCGAGCAATCGCACTATTTAGACCTGCCAAAATTAGTTGATACTTTAACAACTTGCCTTGCAGTTTCAGCCGACGGAGATTATAGAATCTCCTTACGACGGCGTCGTTTAATTATTTGAACGTGCCAAGGAGACATTGATTCATGAGACTTCCGCATCGAGACTCGATTCAACTGGGTCCGACGCCTTACGAAGTTTTCCAAGAAAAGGAAGGCATCCCGTCTGTTAAAGGTTTTTTTATCGAGGATCTAATGGATGTGGAAGTGAAACCGTGGGATCGGATGGGTGTCCTCGGCTCCTATTTGAATCTCGGCGAGCAACAAGAGACCGATGCTTATGTTTGCGAGATTCCGGCTGGTACACAAACTCTGCCGCAGCATCATCTGTTCGAAACACTGGTTTACATTCACAAGGGCCGTGGTGCGACGACGGTGTGGTTCGAAGAGAAGTCAAAACAGACCTTCGAATGGAGCGCCGGCGCGATCTTCGCACTCCCGCTTAACGTTTCTTACCAGCATTTCAATGTCTCGAACGAGCCTGTGCGCTTTCTTGCGGGCACCAACGCGCCACATGTGATCAACCTTTTCCACAATGATGAGTTCATCTTTCGCAATCCCTTTCAGTTCCGCGACCGTTTCCGTCCAGAGCGGGAATTCTTTCAAGAAAATAAACGCCTGACGGTGCGCTCGTGGGAAAGTAATTTGGTGCCTGACGTCAATGGATTCGTTCTCGATGACTATCCGATGAAAGGCAAGGGGGTGAAAATCATGCGCTTCGGCCTCGCCGGCACCACCTACGGGTGTCACATTCAGGAGTTTCCTCCGGGAAGCCGCAGCACGTTCCACCGTCACGGTCCGGGCGCCATCGTGACGGTGACGAAGGGCGAGGGATTCGCGATGGTGTGGCGCGAAGGCGAAGAGCGACAACGGTTCGAGATCAAGCCGGGATCTATCTATTCGCCCGGCGATCTGATGTATCACGGCCATTTCAATACCGGCCACACGACGATGCGCCACTTCGCCATGCGTGGGCGGAGCCCCAAGCACAGCCAGGATCGCTATCGGACCAAGCTGCATGAGATGATTCCTTTCGAGGAGGAACCGCCGGATATTCATCCGACGTACTTGGAGGAGTTGAAGCGAAAGGGCGTGAAGAGCGATGTGTCGGTTATAGAAGAGTAGTTGCCATTATTAGACCTCCTCTCCCTGTGGGAGAGGACTGAGGTGAGGGTGATGACCTCTGACGGAGCCCTCACCCTCGCCCTCTCCCGCGACGGGAGAGGGAACATTACTTTGTGACGAGAGGCGCCGGACGGAGATTATTAGGAGAATAAAATGACAGAGCTTTCCTACCACGATTTCCGGAGTTTCGTTGAAGAGGCAAAAAAGATCAGTGACTATCGTTTGATCGAAGGCGCCGACTGGGACGCGGAAATCGGCGCTCTGGTGGAATCGACCGCGGAGCTCGTGCCGCAGCCGCCGATGCTGCTCTTCGATAAGGTCAAAGGTTATCCGGCCGGGTTCAGAGTTTGTAGCCTTCCGTACGCCGCCTACAGGCGCGTCGCCCTCGCCTTGGGTTTGCCCTTGGACAAGACCAAGCTGGAGCTTTTGCGCCTGGCCGCGCACAAAGTGAAGTCGGCACAGCCCATCCCGCCAAAGGAAGTCAGTACGTCGCCGCTATTTGAAAATATCCTTAAGGGTAGTGATGTCAATCTTCTCAAGTTTCCCGCCTTGCGTTTTCACGAAAACGACGGCGGTCGTTACTTCGGCCCCGGCGGCGGACTCATCAACCGCGATCCTGACAGCGGCTACGTAAACAGCGGTACTTACCGCATGCAGCTCCACGACAAGAACACTTTGGGGTTATGGATGAGCCCCGGACAAAATGGCCGGCAGATCTGCATGAAATATTGGGAACAGGGGAAGAGCTGCCCGGTGGTTGCGACCTACGGCCAACACCCGCTGGTCTTCATGCCGTCCTATACCAAGTTTCCTTTCGGTCATTCGGAAATGGAAGTTTCCGGTGGGCTCATCGGCAAGGCACTGGAAGTTTTGCGGGGTCCGATCACCGGTCTGCCGATTCCCGCATCGTCGGAGATCGCCATCGAAGGCGAGGTGCCGCCGCTTTCCGAAGAATCGCGCGACGAAGGTCCGTTTGGCGAATGGCCGGGTTATTATTCCGGCGGAACCCTCGGCACCGGCGACAAGCAGCCCATCATCCGAGTGAAGGCGATTTATCACCGCAACGATCCGATCCTTGAAGACGAGGCGCCGCTTTGGCCGGGCGCGGTCAAGATGGATTTGCACATTTCAGCCGGTGTTCTTTGGGATCAGCTCGAAAGCGCGGGTATTCAAGACATCGTTGGCGTGTACAACCATACCTCTTACCTGACCGTCATTGCGATCAACCAGAAATACGCTGGCCACGCCAAGCAGGCCGGGCTGGCGGCCGTGAGCTGCGCCGCGTCGGCGCGCAACGGTCGCTACGTCGTCGTGGTCGATGAGGATATCGATCCTACCAACCAGAAAGAAGTGCTCTGGGCGATGATGACGCGAGTCGATCCGGCGACCAATATCGACATCATTGACGGTTGCTGGAGCACGCCGCTCGATCCGCGCATGCCGCCGGACAAGCGCGAGAGCCGCGATCACACCAATAGCCGGGGGATTTTCTACGCCGTGAGGCCTTTCGCGTGGCGCGATAGATATCCGAAAGTCAGCCGTTCGAGCCGCGCGCTGCGCGAGAAGACCATTGCGAAGTTCAAAGGGATCATACCGTTTCCGGGGGCTTAGAGCCGTGTGTGATTCTGGATGGAATTGGCTGAGGAATAGATAGGATTGTCATGTCCTTACGTATCGCTGTCATCTCGAACGGAGTGAGAGATCTTAAATTTCTCGGCTTCGCCTCGAAATGACAAGTGGTGGTTCACGATTTTATTGGAGCACAAACGATATGATGTCGACACAGGAAAATGAGATCCTCACCCAGACAGGCCGCGGCAAGCCTGCCGGCGAGCTGTTGCGGCGCTACTGGCAACCCGTCGCTCTGTCGGAAGAGCTGCCTTCAGGCGCAGTTCCTCTGACTGTAAAGATTCTGGGCGAAGAGTTGGTTTTGTTCCGCGATGATCAGGGGCGCGCCGGCCTTTTGGGGATTCACTGCTCGCACAGAGGAACGAACCTCAGCTACGGGCGAGTCGAGGATGGCGGGCTCCGCTGTCTTTATCATGGTTGGCTCTACGACGTTGAAGGGCGATGTCTGGAGCAGCCAGGGGAGCCTGGCGGGGGCGAACATAGGAATGATACTCGCCATCCCGCTTATCCCTGCAGGGAGGCAGGAGGAGTGATTTTCACCTACATGGGACCGGGCGAGCCTCCTCTGTTTCCGAATTATGAATTTCTCAAAGCGTCTCCAGACCATGTCTACGTCGCTAAGATCTTTCACGAGTGCAATTACCTGCAGGCCAATGAGGGAAACATAGACCCGATTCACCTCTCTTTTCTCCATCGCTTTCTTGAGAATAGAAACGAACGATACAGAGGCGTGCGTGGCGCTGATGAGTCTCACTACAACCTTGTTGGCAGAAACATTGCCCCCATTTTGGATGTGGAATTGGTCGATTTCGGTGTGCGCATCTACACTATACGAAAATTGGAAGCCGGTAAGGCCTATCTAAGGGTCTCTTACTTTATCCTTCCTAACCTCAGCGCCTTCCCGGGGCAGACGGGGGGCGAGGGTTACTCGGTCAACTGGCACGTTCCCATCGATGACACCCATCATTGGAAGTATACATTTGTTTTTAGCTCCGGAGCGCCTCTTCAAAAGGAGATTATCAACCGCGAGCGCTCCGAGTTGACAAGCGACTACAGATTGATCCGGAGCGAAGCCAACCGTTTCATGCAGGAACGGGAATCCATGGCGACCAAGACCTACACCGGTATGGGTTCCGGCTTTCAGGCTCACGACGCCTTTGCTACGACTAGCCAAGGCAAGATTCAGGATCGCACCGAGGAGCATCTCGTTTCTTCGGACAAGGCGATTGTCACGGCGCGTAAGCTCTTGGAGAAAGCGATCCGGGATGTCCAGGAAGGGCGTGAGCCGCCCCAGGTAATCAGGGTGCCGAGTCAGAACCGTTTTCCCAATCTGCTGGTGCTCTCCGACATGATCCCTGACACCAGCGACTGGAAAGAGTACACCCAAAGCCTGGAAGCGGAAGCGAGGGCGAAATCTTGAGTGAACGTTTGCGCATGGGGATGGCAGGTCTTGGAGTGGCGAGCACCCAGATATTACCCGCCGTCTCAGCTCTACCCTACTTACAACTCACCGCCGCAGCCGATTTCCGCGTGGATGCTTTGACAAAGTTTCGCAAGGAATACGCTGCGCAGGTATTTACCAGCGTCGAAGCGATGTGCCGGAGTCCCGACGTCGACTTTGTTTATATCGCGACTCCGAACGAGCTCCACGCGCAACATGCCATCACCGCAGCCAAGCACAAGAAGCACGTCATCGTGGAAAAGCCGATGGCCCTGTCGCTCGAAGAGTGCGAAGCGATGAACGATGCCGCGGAGAAAAACGGCGTCAATCTCTTATGCGGCCACACGCACAGCTTCGATCCACCGATCCGAAAGATCCGCGAGATCGTGAAAAGCGGCGAGCTGGGCAAGCTCTGCATGATCAACACGTTGAACTACAATGAATTTATGTATCGGCCGCGCATGAAACATGAGTTGGCATCGAGCCGCGGGGTGGTATTGAACCAGGGGCCGCATCATGTCGATATCGTCAGGCTCATCGGTGGCGGGATGGTCCGAAGCGTGCGGGCGATGACCGGCATTTGGGACAAGGCGCGCGCTCATGAAGGAAGCTACACGTGCTATCTCGAATTCGAAGACGGCACACCGGCGACGCTCGTCTACAGCGGCTACGGTTTTTTCGATACGGCGGAACTTTTTAGTTGGGTCGGAGAAGGAGGACAGTACCGAAAGCCGGAAACCAATTTAAAGGTGAGAGCACGACTTCGTGAAGTGCGCAGCCCCGAAGAGGAAGAGCAAATGAAAGAAGGGATGCGTTTCGGAGGGCAGCGTGGAGGGGAGTACAGCCACGTTTGGTCCGGCGAGCGAAAACAGCCTTTCTTCGGCTTCACCTTGGTTAGCTGCGAACGCGGCGATATCCGCCAAACGCCGGACGGTTTGTTTATCTACGGGGAGACCGAGAAAGGCGAGATCACGCTGCCGTCTGGCCGACGAGGGCGCGAGGCGGAGGTCGAAGAGCTTTATGAGGCCGTCGTGCACAACCGGCCGGTGTTTCACGACGGGCGCTGGGGCGAGGCAACATTAGAGGTTTGTCTGGCGATGCTCGAGTCGGCGGAGCAACGCAAAGAGATTTTTTTATCACATCAGGTGCCGAGCCCGGAGTGAAATACAGTTTCGAGTATCGGGTTTCGAGTTTTTTTCGGGATGAAGGAGTGCCTCGGCTTTAACGCGAGTGAAATCGGGATCGAAGGTCGAGCATAATTTTTTCTTCCCCCTTGAGGGACTGTGTCGTAATGTCATTCTGAGGCGAAGCCGAAGAATCTCATGTGGTAAAGGTCCTTCACTCGTTCATGACAAGCCTTCACGGAGTTTACTCTGAGGGAATTAGATCCTTCGCTGCCGCTCAGGATGACACCGAAGGGTTCAGGATGACAGTACGCGGTACGTCGGTTGTTGCGAAACCTCTGATGGGGGAAGACTAAGATCGGGTGCTGGTTGCACATTAAAGTGAAACACCCCCCACCTCTTTCCTGCCCCGTCGGAGATTGTGTCGCAATGGCCGGAGACCGAATTGTCATCCCGAACGAGGAATCAAAGATTTCTCCCTGCGGTCGAAATGACAGAGAGGTCAATGGAG
>VBKE01000152.1 GCA_005879605.1 Deltaproteobacteria bacterium | reverse complement strand
GGACGATGGAAAAACCTGGGCGCGCATCGGACCGCGGCATGGATTTGCTTACGAAGCCTCGGTGCGTTGTATTGCCATGCACCCGCGCCAACCCAACATTCTCTTCGCGGGCACGGAGAAAGGGCTCTATCGCAGCGAGGATGCGGGAGCGAACTGGCTGTTCGTCGATTCGGCGCTCAATTCCTATTACATCTGGGCGTTCGCCATCGATCCGGTGAATCCGGAAATCATGTTCGCGGGAAGCGGAACGCCGACGCCGCCGGCCATCTTTCGCTCTACCGATGGCGGAAAGCACTGGGAGAAGCAGCCGGCGGAGATCGCCGCGGAGTGCGAGAACGTTGGCACACCGAGAGTTACCGGCATCGCCGTCGATCCGGTGGAGCCGAAAAACATCTGGATGAGTCTTGAAGTGGACGGCGCGCGCCACAGCAGCGACGGGGGGAAAACGTGGACGCTGGTGGAAGCTACGGGCCACAAAGATATTCACAACGTCGCCGTCACCGCAGGGCCACCCAAGACCGTCTTCATTATGGCTAACCGTGAAATCTATGCGAGCACGGATAACGGCGCGACCTGGAAAACGCTCGGCATGCAGACAAACATTCCGTGGGAATATCAGAGAAAAGAAACTTACCTGCGCGGTATCGCCGTGCATCCTGCTGACGCGAAGAGTCTCTTGCTGGGGTTTGGTGACTTTACGCCGGGATCATCGGGTGCCATTGCGCGATCCAACGACTTTGGGAAGAGCTGGAAGTTGCTGCCTTTGCCGGTGGAGCCGAATTCCACGGTCTGGACTTTTGGCACGAATCCCGCGGATCCGAACATCATTCTTGCCGCCAGCCGATACGGCTATCTTTATCGCAGCGACTCCGGCGGCGAGTCGTGGATCAAGCTCCGGCGGGAGCTGAGCGAGATTGCCGCGGTGTGCTGGTTGCCGAACTGACGCACCATCGACGGTAAAGCGAGGAGTTCGAAAGCCCAGGGACACAAGTTTTTTCTGGCGCATCATTCCCTCCGCGGCTCAACCGGGTTTGCGATTGTGAAAAACTTTTTGGCTTATCTGGGTGTTCTCTGTTTCTGCTCGCTGCCATATTCGTTGGCCTACTCGCAACCGACAAGACCCCAGATCCTGGTGCTCGAAATCGGGCTTCTGATCGACGGCAGCGGCGGCGCGCCGCTCGAGAACGCGGCGATCGTGATCGAAGGCGAGCGCGTCAAGGCGGTGGGTCCGATTGCCAGCGTCGCTATTCCCCAGAGCGCCCGCGTCATCAAGGCCAACCGTCTGACTGCGTTTCCCGGTCTCATCGATTCCCACGTGCATTACAAGGAATGGCAAGCCGAGCTCTACCTGAATCACGGCGTCACCACGGCGCTGGCCATCGGCAGCGAACCCATCGAATGGATCGTGGCGCAAAAGGAGGGGATCGCAAAAGGCAAGATCATCGGGCCGAGGATTTTCGCCTCCGGGCCGCATTTAAACAGCCCGATTGCCGGAGAGCGTCCCACGCGCAATGTGCGGGAGTTGATCGCCCGCCGCCGCTTCGAAGTTTCCTTGAAAAGCCCGGAGGAGGCTCGCAAGGCCGTGCGCGAGCTGCGCACGCAGGGCGCGGACATCGTCAAAATCTACGAAGATACGACGCCGGAAGTCATCAAGGCCGCTACGGAGGAGGCAAAAAAACTGGGAATGGCCGCCGGCGGCCATTCGATCGATATTTCCATGTCGGTGGAGAACGGCTATAACTTCGTCGAACACTCCCACGCCATCGTCGCAAGCTCCATCAAAGATGCGAAAAAGAAAACCGAGCTGCACCAGCGCCGCACCGCGCGCCGCGACGCCATGCCGACCTCGGAATTCCATTACTATGCGGAGGCGGAAAACTTCGACGAGCTGGTGCGCTTCATGGTCGAGAGAAAAGTCCACTGGGGTCCCACCATCGCGACGACCTGGCGGGCGCTCACGCCCAAGCGCGGTTACTACCGCGAGCAGGAATTCAATTTTCTGAAGAACCCCAACCTCAATTACCTGCCGCCTTATTTTACGGCGAATCTCAGGACACACTTCGACAGCATGCAAAAGATCTCGGACCAGGAATTCTTAAAGCGGCTCGAGATCGGCTATGACAAGCTCGGCGACTTTATCCGACGGTTTGTGAAGGCCGGCGGGAAACTCCACACCGGCTCGGATCCCAACGCGATCCTCCCGGCATGGGCGATCCACACGGAGATGGAGATGCTCGTGGACATCGGGCTGAGCCCGATGCAGGCGTTGCTTGCGGCCACGCGCAATCCGGCCGAAATGATCGGCAAAGAAAACGAGCTGGGAGTGATCAAGCCGGGAAGCATTGCCGATATCGTGCTAGTCGAGGGCAACCCGCTTGCGAACATCACCAAAACACGCGCTATCAAGATGGTCTTCAAAGAAGGCAAACCGGTCAAGCTCGGTTATACGAGGAATTTCAGGAATCCGATCCCGCGGCCCGAAGCTGATCGCCCCGCGCCGGAGATCGACGACATCGCGCCGCGGGTGGTGCTGCAGGGCGAGGGGCCTGTCTCGCTGAAAGTCATGGGCGAGAACTTTCTGAGCACGGCGGTGGTGACGCTCAACGGCAAGCCGCTGCCGACGCAGGTCGAGCTCAAAGCCGATCGCTTCGCAGAGAATTTCGAGCGCGTCCGCGAGATCACCGCCACCATCGACCCCAAGCTCACGCAGAACGTCGGCACCTACGAAATCCGCGTGTTGCATGAGGGACTCGGCGGCGCGGTATCAAACCCGGCGCCGTTCATCGTTAAATTCAAATAGCCGTATCGATCGTGGCCCGAGTACTGCTTACATTCTCTCTGCCGCTTTTTCTGGTCCTTATCGCGAGCGGCGGGCCCGGAGATTCTCGGGCAGCCGACGATCTTGTTCTCGGCTATACCAATCTGAATGGCGCCAAGGTGCCGGTCCCTTTAGGGGTTGACGAGCGAATCTTCGTCAACCATGGGATTGATCTTAAAATCGTCCCGGTGAGTCCGGGCACGCAGGGAGTGCCGAAACTTCTTGCGGGAGAGATCGATATCTTTCTGGGAAATTCCGAACCGGTTGTGCGCGCCATCGCGCTCGAGCGGCAAAGACTTGCCGTGGTGGCGAGCTTGGGACCCGACCAATTCTTCCTCTTCAGCCGTTCCTCGATCCGGAGCGCCGAAGAGCTTCGCGGGAAGAGAATCGGCAGCAGCACGGCGGGAGCCAGCGCCGATCGCAATACCAAGATGGCGCTGCGAAAACTCGGATTGGATCCCGAGCGGGATGTCCAAATCGTCTATACCGGCCACCAGAATTCTTTGGATCGTATGAAAGTTCTCGCCCAGGGCGGCGTGGACGCGTCCGTGGCCGGCGCCGACGCGCTGCCTGAGTTGGGTCAAGCGGCGGACAGAGTCCACAGGCTCATCGACCTGAGCGATGTTGGGATTTATGTCAGCGGCGCGGACATTTCGGTGAAGCGGGATTCTCTAGAGCGGCGGCGGGACGCCATGCAGAGATTTATTCGCGCGCTGGAAGAAGCTTACCGGCTCGCCAAAGCTCGTCCCGATCTGGTGCGGCGGATTTATCAAAAGTACCTCAAGGCCGAATCTCCCGTTACGCTCGAGTGGATGGTCAAAGCGTATGGCGACGCCAAAGTCCCAGAACGACCGCTGCCGGACCGCCGGGCCGTCGCGAGCCATATCGCGGAGATCATGTCCAAACAGCCTGATGTCCCGAAGGACACGGCTGCTTACATCGACGAAAGCCTTTTTTCAAAGTGAAGTGTTAAGGAGCGGAACGAGAACCCACCCCAAGGAGGGCGGATCGGGTTAAACCCGAGACCTGAGACGCGAGACTCGAAACCGTGCGCCGGCTACTTGTAAAGCTCGCTCAGCAGACCGCTCTTCTCCAATTTGTCGAGGAAGCGCGTATCGACAAACTGCTCGGGCTTGGCATGCTTGGCGGCGGGGATTGTTTTGGCCACTTCGTCGAGGGCGTTCTGCATTCCTGTCATGTTGATATAAGGAGCCTTCTCGACGATCTTTTCGACATAGAAGTCGTAAGCCTTTTGCAAGATTGCCGTGTCCTGCACGGTGGTGTACTTCGCGTAGGACTTGATCGTGAAGTCCCGATCGGTTCTGGCCCGGTGCACGCCGCGGACGTAGGCGCGCATGAAGCGATCGATCAGATCCGGTTTCTTCCTGATGATGTCTCCGAGCACAATCATGGCAGGATTCGGGAAAGCCAGATTCATGTCGGTGATGCTGGCAATTTCTTTGAAGCCGAGCTTTTCCATCAAAAAAAGCGTCGGGGGCGAGACCATGCCGGCATCGATGGTGCCTGCCTTGAGCGCGCCCGCAACAGAGCTTATGGCCCCCAGCTGCAAGAGAATGACATCCTTCGGGTCGAGGTTGTGTTGGCGCAGGGCGTGACGCGCCGAAATGTCGGCGCTGGTTCCGATGCGGGTGATGCCAATCTTCTTCCCTCTGAGATCCTCCACCCGTTTGATCTCAGGCCGCGCGTACATCGAAAAGACCAATTTGTTAACGTTGTTGCCAATAACCTTGAAGTCCGCGCCACTGAGAGCGGCGGAAATCGCCGCCGCCCCACCCAACGAGGCCACGTCGACTTCTCCAGCGACGGTCACCTGGGCGAGCTGGGTGCCGTTGGGAATGAGAATGATCTGGTCATCCAGCCCTTCTTTGGCAAAGAAACCGGCGTCGTGAGCGACCCAAATGCCGACGTAAGCGCCGCTGATTGAGCTGTAGCCGATCCGCATTCGGTCCGCGGCGGACAAGGCAGAAGCGCAGAGAAAGATGAAAATCGCGCCGCTAAAAATGGTTCCTTTCATAGATGCTCCCTCCGAAAATCCAACAGATAAATTTCTGTTTCGTTATAACGACTTTCGGCCGAGTGTATGACAACGCCCGTCTTCAGGGCAACTTGTTTGTTGGTGCATCTCACCGCTATTGTTGAGCCGCGGGTTCAGCCTCGACCGCTGTTTGCCTTCTATGATATGCAGTACGTGAGATATAAATAACTGCAGGCATTTTACGATTTACCAGGCCAAGGAGGTAAAGATGCCGAACGTTAAACTGCCAACCGGAGTCGATCTTTACTATGAATCTCACGGTCGAGGAGAGCCGCTGATTCTCGTGCCCTCCACCGCTTATTCCGGCGAAGTTTGGAAACCTGCGCAGATGCCGCTATCGGAATCGCTCAATTTGATTATCCACGATCCAAGAGGATGCGGTCGCTCGGTAGCCAAGCAAAACGTCTACACGATCGAACAGATGGCCGCGGACATCGTCGCGTTAATGGATCACCTGAAGATTTCCGCGGCGCATCTCTTGGGCCACTCCATGGGAGGGCGCATCGCGCTCGCCGCCACGCAGAACTTTCCTGGCCGCGTGAAGAGCTTGATCATGGCGGCCAGCGGGTCAGGCCCGGCGGCGCGACCCGGATCGGACTGCATCACGGGTCTGCCGCATCGTCTCGTCGTGGATCTCGTCGAAATGGGATTCGAGAAATTTATCCATCATGAAATTTGTGATTCCGATACGTTCTTTACGAAAGACTACCGCGATCACCATCACGAGGAGGTGGAAGAATTTTTCCAACTCGCGTGGGCGACGCACGCCAAGCTGCCGGAGTTCGTGCATCTTTGCATCGCGCGCCACAACTGGGAGGGCACGCACCGCCTGAGCGATGTAAAAGTTCCGACTTTAGTGGTGATCGGCGACCACGACAGCGGCGGAAGCAATCACATGGCGCAATCGGAAGTTCTCGCCAAAAGAATTCCAGGGGCGGAGCTCAAAGTTCTCAAGGGACAATCGCATGGCTTTTTCTGGCAAGCGCCGGAGGAAACGAATAGCATCATTCTTGGCTGGGTGAAGAAGCACAGTGCTGCCAAATGAATGCGAGACTTCATAAAGAGGTCAGAGGTGAGAGTAAAATCCAAAATCGAAAAACCAAAATGCTCACGAGGGAGGAACCTATGGGATGGGTAGACGCGGACGCGCACGTTGTTGAAAGCCCACGCACGTGGGACTACCTACAGCCGGCTGAGCAGAAATATCGACCTGCTCTGTTCGACCCGCAAGACAATTCGGGAAGGCAGCACTGGGTGATCGATGGCAAGATTCGCGGCCTATTTCGGTTTACCTTCAGCGCGGAGGACCTAGCCAAAAAATCCGAGCAACTCGGGAGGAACATGACGACGTCGATAGAGACCCGGGACGTCGAGAATGTCGGTGCGCGGGTGCGACACATGGACGAATTGGGCATCGATATCCAAATACTCTATCCGAGTATTTTTCTCGATCAGTGTACCGAACGTCCCGAAGTGGATGTCGCACTCTGCGGCGCTTACAACCGCTGGCTGGCGAACATTTGGAGACAGGGAAAAGGCCGGCTGCGCTGGATGTGCGTCCTTCCCCTCCTCAGTATACCGGACGCGCTGGATCAATTGCGGTACGCCAGAGAGAACGGCGCCTGCGGCGTCTTTATGCGCGCGCTCGAAGGATCGCGGCACATAACCGATCCCTACTTCTACCCATTGTACGAACAAGCCTCCCGGCTCGACATGGCCATCGGGCTGCACCAGGCAAACGGCAACTGGGACGTGGTAAGCAAGCTTGCCAACCCGGATGGCAGCCGG
>VBKE01000151.1 GCA_005879605.1 Deltaproteobacteria bacterium | reverse complement strand
GTCACCTGTCAGATTGGTGACGATGTGCCGTATTTACTGAGTCACACAGGCCAAGGTGCGATGATGATCGGCACAGATTATGGCCACGCGGATTCGTCCACAGAGTTAGCGGCGCTCACAACTTTGAAAGATAATGGCGGGATCAGCGCCGAGATGCACAGAAAAATTGTCGAAGACAATCCACGGAGATTCTATGGTCTCCAAGCGGCGACTAACTGAATCTC
>VBKE01000150.1 GCA_005879605.1 Deltaproteobacteria bacterium | reverse complement strand
ATCGAGCGTGGTGTGGACGGTTTCTACAGATCAGTGTTCAATGCGTTGTTCCTCGTCAAGGTGAGACAAAAACGAATTTAAACTCTATACAGTAATAATTCAAAACCAACGCCGGCGCGTTGACACTAGCGTAAGCGTTCTGCGATGCTGGGGAATCATATGCGGCAAGCAGGAGAAACCATGGAGACTGTCGGGTTCATCGGTCTCGGCAACATGGGCGGCCCGGTCGCCGGCCATGTCCAGCGTGCGGGCTTCCCGATGATTGTGTTCGATCTTCGGGAAGAGGCGACTCGCTCGTTTCGAGAGCACGGGGCGAAGGTCGTAGATTCGCCTTGTGAATTGGCAGGTCAGAGTGACGTAATTATCACCGCACTACCGATGCCCGAGGATGTCGAGCAGGTCTCCTGTAGCGCAAATGGAATTTTGCAAGGTATAAGACGCGGCTCGGTTTACATTGATATCTCCACCAGCGCGCCGTCGCTAATCCGCCGGCTCGAACCTCTCTATCGCGCCAAAGATGCTTTCGTGCTGGATGCTCCCGTCGCCTCCGGTCAGCCGGGCGCCGCCCGCGGCATCCATGAAGTCATGGTCGGCGGCGACAAGGAAATCTTCGACAGGGTCAAGCCAGTTCTCCGTGCTTTCGGCGATCAAGTCTTACACGCCGGTCCGTTGGGGAGCGGCAGCATCTGCAAGCTCGTTCACCAGATGGTGAACAGCACGATCTCTCAAGCGCTCGCCGAAGGCCTCACGTTGGGCGTAAAAGCCGGCGTCGACCCCAAAGCGCTCTGGGAATGCGTCCGCCGCGGCATGGTCGGACGAATGCATGTGCTGCATGTGCAGGTGCCGCAGACGGTGTTCCGCGGCGAATTTTCCACCGAAACCTTTCCGCTGAAACTACTGCGCAAGGATGTCGGTCTCGCCATCGCGCTCGGACGGGAATTAAAGGTTCCGCTGCCGTTGGCCGACATTGCGGAGCAACATCTTATCGAAGCGATGAATCGCGGCTTGGGCGACAAATCAGCCTATACCGCGACTTTTCTGCTCCAGGAAGAAGCGGCCAACGTGGCCGTTCGCGCCACCGGGGTAGAACCCGAGAAAGCCGGGAAATATATTTCGACGCATCCGGAAGAAACTTGATCCATCAGAACATCTAAGGAGTTTATTGGTTGGTAGACATAAGAGGCCCAAGGGGCGAGTCGTGGAGAGCGCGGGCACCCGATCGTAAAGGAAGCATTCAGGCCCCGGCCGTTGGAATAACCGCCCCTGGAGTGGATCGGGTGGTGGCCGACGAGGCACAGGCTTATTGCCCGCGCGCGGAAGGGCTCGTCCCTGGGGTTTTTGTCGACCTCATGTTGTCCAGATATTTATGAACTCCTTAAATATGGATCGTGCCTTGAGTTTTTCCGTTAAACGATGGAACGACTGGAACCTCGTGAAATTTAGCCCGGAGGAATCATGGCGAAGAACGGTTTCAAAGTTTTAGACAGCGACATGCACATCCTCGAGCCCGCCGATCTCTGGCAGCGCTACATCGATAAAAAATTCCGCCATCTGGCTCCCATCGGCACGACTGACCACGTGCGCGATCTGCGCTTGATCGGCCCCGACGGCCGCGCCTGGGGTCGCCCTCCCGACCCGGCGCCCGATACACTTCCCCCGCCGGGTCATATCTTTCACAAAAACCAGAAACTTTTTAAGACCCACAACGAGCGCGGCTGGTCGCCGCAAGTGCAGCTCGATGCCATGGCGGAAGAAGGCATCGATCTCGCGATTCTCTATCCGAGCCGCGGCCTGAACGTGCTCAGCATCCCGGATTTGGATCGTGAATTCGCCGCCGCTCTCGCGCGCGCCTACAACGACTGGTTCCATGAATTCTGCCAGGCCGATCCAAGCAAGTTCGTCGGCGCCGGCATGATATCGCCTTTTGATATCGACGGCGCGATCGCCGGGACCCGCCGCTGCGTTGAGCAGTTGGGCTTCCGTGCGATCTTTTTACGCGCCAATATCGTCAATGCTCACAACTGGCATGACCCCTATTACGAGCCGCTCTGGTCGGCCCTCGAGGATCTCGGCGTGCCGCTGGGCTTTCACGAGGCAAACAATTCGGCAGCCCGGCAGGTGGGCGAACAATTCGGTCACGACTTCATGCTGCGCCATACTTTTTCCCATCCGGTCGAACAGATGCTCGCCGTCGGCAGTTTCTGCGGCGGCGGGGTGTTGGACCGCCATCCCAAATTGCGCGTCGCGTTTCTTGAAGGCAACTGCGGCTGGCTGCCCTTTCTCATGTGGCGTCTCGATGAACATTGGGAATTGTACGGCGACCAGTGGGCGCCAGCGCTCAAAAACCCGCCGAGCCATTACTTCAAGCGACAGTGCTATGCCTCGGTCGAGTGCGACGAGGAGCCGGCGAAGTATGCCATCGATTTTCTTGGCAACGAGCGTTTGGTTTTCTCCACCGACTTCCCCCATGTGGATACCAAATACCCCAAAGCCGTCGAGCGTTTTCTCGAACTGCCGATCACCGTCGACGACAAACGGAAAATTCTTTGGGACAACTGCGCGACCTACTACGGCGTGCTGGGAATGTAATCGTCGCGCGGGAATTCCCCAATGGATAGAAATTTCTTAGCCGCGCTTCTGCTATTCGCAGAGATACTGGTCGCTCGCTCATCATGGCCGGCCGATATGCCGCAGAAAGCTCGCATCGGCTACCCGTCGTCCGCGGTCTCCACGTTGCCCTTCGACATCGCCAAGGAGAAGGGCTTTTACACGAGAGCCGGATTGGACGTCGAATATATTCAGATGCGCAGCGCCATCGGCCCGCAAGCGGTCCTGAACGGCAATATTAACTTCTTCACTTCGCCCCAAGCCGCGATCAATGCCGCCGTGGCCGGCTTGCCGCTCGTCGTCGTGCTGTCGCTCTACCGCGATACGCCTTGGGTGCTGGTGACCACCAAAGATATTTCTCGAGCCGAGAATCTCATCGGCAAAAAGATCGCCATCTCGGACATTCGCTCGTCGCCTTATTATTTCGCGCGCGCGGGACTCAAGAAACTCGGATTGGACGAGAAACAGGTCAGTCTCGTCACCACCGGAGGAACCTCAAACAGCTTTGCGACGCTCGCGACGAATCAAGTGGCCGGCGCGGTTTTGAGCCCGCCGTTTGACGAGAAGGCGGTGTCATCGGGCTATAAGAAGTTTCTTTTCCTCGGCGACCTCGCGGACATCCCCTACGTCGGACTGTTTACGTCGCAGGCAGAGATTCGCAGCAACCGGGACCGGATCAAAAAAACCATCGCCGCGGTCATGGACGCCGTCACGTGGCAGCGCGCCAACCGCGCCGAAGCCGTCAGGATGATCGCCTCACGATATAGAATCAGCCAAAGCGAGGCGGAACGTTCCTACGAGACCATCGTCGGCATTCTTTCGCCCGACGGCGCCATCGACTTGAAAAAAGTGCGCGGCTACCTGGCTCTCCTGGGTGAAGAACGGGCCCTGCCGGAGAATCTCGACGCCGAGAAACTGGTAGATTTCTCCATGTTGCCCTCGCCACGCTAGGTTGGGTTGATGAATGCAAGGTGGTTGTCATGATTCGAGCACCCAAAATTAAGAATCAATAGACCCGACCCACGCTTCTGCGATCCTCAAACTTTCTCCCTCGAGCTTCCCCTCCAAAATAGCGAAACTCGTCCGCCTGCAAAGATCATGGACTTACGTTTGGTTGAAGAAGTCAGAAAGCAATTCGAAACAACAACTCCGGGACGATAACGGACTGCGGGAAATATCCGGGATCGTGGCTCGCCCAAAGGGTGCCACGCGTGACAGAGTGGGTTTGACAGGCGTAATACAAAATTGATAGTCTGTAATACAGAATCGAAAGAGGTGAATCATGGCAAAAGCGTTGACGTCGTTAAGGCTCGATGATCAGCTTGTGAGAAGGGCGCAAAGAGTTTTGGGAGCGAAGACTAGAACGCAGGCCATCGAAATGTCGCTGCAAGCAGTGGTCGAAACCGAGAAACATCGCAAGCTCATCAAGCGGTACAGCGGAAAAGCGAGGCCAGGCGACTTTGCCCGCAGCTAATCTTGCGATCCTCGACACCTCGGTGTACGTGGACAACCTGAGGTCCGGGCGCTTTAAGCAGGAGATCCTCGATCTCAAGTTCGTTATTCGCTGCAGTGCCGTGGTGTTGGCGGAATTGTCTCGAGGCGCGCGCTCTCGACCGATGAGGAGATTTGTCGATGAACTCGCGAAAAATCTCAGAGTTATCGCGCCGAACGAAAGAGAATGGATCCAGTCGGGCCAGATCCTCAACCGAATTGTGGCTGCCAAAGGATACGATATTAACAAAACCAGAGAGCTTCATTTCGATGTGTTGATCGCGTTGACGGCGCGACGCATCGGCGCTTATCTCATCACCTGCAACGTTGATGATTTTACCGCCATTCGTGAAACGTTGGATTTTAATCTTGTTTGCTGGTAGCGAGCTAGCCAAGGCGAGTCTCACAGGGGTCTGTATGCCACGCTAGGTTGGGTCAATGAATGGAAGGGGTTGTCATGATTGACGCAGCCGAGGTACCTCGCAATTTCTGAGCACTTCAGTCGATTTTATAAACTTCTAAGAACAGCAAAGGCAAAGACCTGATCATGGCGGCTCGGGCGCGGACATGAAAAGACTCCCGACCCCTTTAATCGCCTCGCATTCGGGTGGCAGCCGAGGAAAGGCGAGGGCGCATCTAGTTTGACGGCGGGATTAACTTGTAGAAGCGGGCGGCGTTGCCGCGCAGGATTGCCAGCTTGGCCGCTTCGCTAATCTCATCGCGCTCGCGAAGTTCCCGAATTTCTTTCGTGACGGTCTGGGTGTTCACCTCGTGCGGAAAGTCCGACGAGAACATGAATGCTTGCTCGCCTGCGACCTTGATGGCATAGGCAAGGTCTGATTCTCCTCCCTCAATGCCCACCACCAGGCGGCCTGCTCTGATGAGCGCGCGGAGGTAGTCGGCGACCGTTTGTCCCTCCGGCAAGTGCAGCAACTCTCCTCGAGGATTGACAGGAGTTCCCGCCTCATAAGATCGAAAAAAACGCTCGAGAGCCATAAAAAACCAGAGCGGACCACCCTCGAAGAAGGCCACCCTCAGGCCAGGAAATCGTTCGAAGAGGTTATTGAAGACCATCTCCGCCAAAGCGATCGCCAGAGACATGGGATGACCAATGGCATTGGCGCCGGTGGAAACATTCATCGTGTCCATACCCAGGTCCCAGTGCCCGCCGCCGTGAACGACCACTGGACAGCCCAACCGAGCCGCTTCCGCGTATACGGGCCAGTAGGGCTTGGCGCCGAGGTTCAAGTGCACGCCTGTAGCCGGGAACAGCACGCCGCATACACCTAGCTCCGTATAAGCGCGATGCAACTCTTCCAACGCCGCTTCCGCATCGTGCATCGGCAGAATTGCGATGCCTTTGAAGCGCGAATCCCGCCCTAAATAAGTCTCAGCCAGCCAGTCGTTGTAAGCGCGGGACGCCCCCACGGCGTAGTCCCGATCCACGATGCGTCCGATGCGTTGGCCGGCGGTCGGAAAGAGGACGGCATAGTCAAAGCCTATCTGATCCATGAACTCGATCCATCCTTCGGGTCCCGGGTTGTGAAAGCGACCGTCAGAACCGATGCCAAAGGAGCCAGGAGGTCTGTGGGTCAGCGAGAACTGGATGTGGCTTTGAGTGGGAAACACACCGTTTCGCAGGCGGCCCCCCGCGGCAGTATAGGGAAAATGGCGGGCGATGCCTTCGCCGTCCTCGAAAACATGGCCGTCACCATCAATTATTTTCAGCTGCTGTTTCATAGAATCCTCCTTTGCCAATGACGGTTTGCGTCACGGCGTCCGCTCAAGAGCACTCCGGATTTCTTCTGAAGGCTCGCGAGAGATCCGGGAGGGTCAGGTCCTGGATCTTGAGCTACCGTCGTTTGGGAACCTCGGCCGAGCAATTCGAGGGGCAGGCCTTGCTTGTTGATGTTCGGCTTAACATTTTGTCGCGGTTGAAACGCATGGTCGAGTCCAATCACGTTTTATCCGTTAATCGCTGGCTGCCCCAATGCGAAGGCAATTTGCCTGAGCACGTTTTTTTCGGCATCGGACACCCGCTCGCCGCCGAATCCAAAGATCCCGCCTTCGTTCGCTGCTTCGGCCACACGGCGGCCGACGGTTAGCAGCCATTTTTTAAACTCATCTGCTTCCTCGGGCTTAACCTTCCGGTTCAAGACATCGTTCACGGCGCGCACGTGATTCAGCGCCGCTTGCTTACATTGCTCGGGATCCTTCATGCCTTCGGGAGGTTCTGGTTTCGTTTGTCGCGCTTTTAGATCCGCGGCCAGCTCGGCGATAAGCGTATTGCTACTACCCTTTTCCAGCATCTCCGCCATAGCCATTCCCATCGACAACATCTCTTTCATAACCCCCCATGGTCCGTTGGGACTGGCGCACGTAACCGCAAGTCCTACCATTGGCGCAGCGGCGACGATTGTTTTCCATTCCTCCGGCGTGAAATCAGATTTGCTTGCCATCGAAATTGCCTCCTGTTTCTGACTATAGATGCCCACTCCGTACATGACAGCGAGAGCTCGCGGTCTCAGTTATGTAAGCTTGCGCTCATAATACTCAGGTTCAGGCACGCTCGCGCGAAGCGGGAGCGCCGGCTGGAGCCAACATGGGTGGAAAATAGCGTGTCAGACTTCCCTAACTCTACTAACTCGTCAAACCTTTATACAACGTCCGCGCAGTCATAGCTGGGGGGTGAAGCCTGGAGACATTGCACAATACTCGATTTATTCGATGAAGATCTGTTATGCAGAGTTAGCGTATCAAAGTCCAGATTTGACCAAAGCCTGTATCCTTTCAGCTTCAAGTTTCAACCGTTCGCCGTCCCGCCGAGCCTCATTGCGTTAACACTATAGGAGGGAAACGGACCTGAGTGGAGAACCAGTTCCACGCCCCACCCGCTGTCTGCTCCAGAAATCCGAAGGTCTGTTGCGAAGGCGGCACGTTCTGCATAACCAATGACACCCTCACCTGCCCGTTCAGCACCTTGGTGCCATTATTCGCAAGAGTGCCGGGACCCGCGAATCCGCTCAGATTGAAGGTCGACTGACCGAACGTCTCGATCGTGAACTCCATGATGTAGGTCGCGACGGACGTGATCCCATAGGCGCTCGGCTCAAAGTGCATCTGAATGATGGGATTGCGCGACGGCGTCGCCCGCCGGTCGAAGCTTGCGCGGGGCGTCGCGGCGTCGACCTGCACGATCGTCGGCACGATGATGGTCAAATTCGTCCGGCCGCGGCCGATGGTTTTGGTGCAGCTAAGCGTCTCGATGGGGAGAAAGGGGAAGATCACTATGCCGCCGATCGGCCCGAACAGCTCTTTGAAGTCCTTCGCCGAGAGGTCCGGCTTGAACTTAGCGAGGTTGATGCTGCGTTTATCGAAGGGTTCGAGTTCCCGGACCTTGTTACTCGCCGCTTTGGAGGATACTTTTTTCATAGGATGGATTTCACCTTTCACAGTGATTCGCGTACGAGGAGTTCCGTTTCCAAGGACGGCGGGCGAAGGTGTTGGTCTCCGAGCGAAGCGCGTTTTTGGGGCAATCGCCACGTGCGCAGCGTCACCCATCACGCGTTCGTCCCTGCACGGACAAGCATTCGAAGGTTTCAATACGCAGGCGTGCACTCGGACGCTCTTTTTCCTATAGCACGAACATTTCCCAAATATCAAAGTCCGGATTCGATTCTCAAACCACAGAAGAAAAAAAAGTTCAAACCGTTCTAGTCTGTGCCGGCTGTATGAAAAAATGACCTCAGCTCTCGGTTCTTCCACACACAGTTCTTTCCGGCGGATTATAAGACGAGCACTGCCCACTGACGCAGCACGAATGCAGCTTAGAGTAGCCCTTTTGGAAGTTTCCGCTGTCGCGTTGATAGTGGTACTGTAGCGCTAGTTGAGTAAATGTCACTCTTGCAATGCGGCACCACTGCTCTTTGCACCGGCAGATAACCAGAACGCAATTAAAAATGAGTGATTCTGAGTGATACGGAGCTGGTCCTGGCTATCAACACCGACGCGAACCAAGCAAGACTGCCTGGGTCACCATTGATGCCTCGCTTCATAGACTGCTGGACATGACGGCCAGGGTCACGCCGGTCCGACTTGGGTGAGGTCTTATCAACATTCCTGTAGACGGCAAGAATAGCAAATCACGTGTCGCATGGAAGCGCCGCCACGACGTGTGGCTGGGCTTTGTCGAAAGTTTGGTAAGCAGCCTCAAGTGTGCGTCTGGCTTGCCACTTGGGCCGGCGAAATATTCCACACCAAAGTCGGAACGTCGCGGTCGGCGTCGTGTCACAGTCCTAATATGTTCTCCCCATCCCGACGATGAAGCGCTCGTCGGCGGCTTTGCGCTACGTGCTTTGCGAGAATGTAACGCCCGGGTAGTCAATTGTGCGATTACGTTGGGCGCCGACCCAAAGCGAAAGAAGGGACGGCTGAATGAGTTAAGGGCATCTTGCGCTGTGCTGGGGTTCGAGCTGAAAATTCCTGGCTGGCCGAAGAAGCTTGGCCTCGATGTTGAGCCGCAGGTTGCCAAAAGTAATCCCCAACTATGGCGCTCAAACCAAGCCCATCTGAAGTCAGTTTTCGAATACGCCAAACCCGACGTTGTTCTAATGCCCCATGCAGGCGATTTCCACAATACCCACAAGGGAACCCATCAGTTGGCGGTAGAAGTCGCGGTTGAGTATTCAAGACGCATACGTGACAAACGTGTGCTTCTGTTAGAAACAGAATACTGGCATCCTATGGAGAAGCCGAATCTAATGGTAGGAATTACATCACCCGATGTCGCAGCTCTCATAATGGCAGTCGCTGAACACGGAGGAGAAGTTCGCCGTAATCCATATCACCTTCGACATCCTGCCCGTATGATGGACAATGTGCGGCGTGGTTCCGAGGTCATCAAGGGGGAGGGCGCTTCTGCTGAGGCGTTCATGTTTGCTGAGCTTTACCGTCTGTCATCTATAACTAATGGAGCAGAAAAGAACACTCCAAAGTGGAAGATCATACCTCCAGATCGACCTTTGAACATAGGCGAGTTGTATCAGCTCTTTGACTGACAGCCAGAGCACGCCGGAGAATGTTCATTCCTCGCTGTAGCCCCTTGAGAACATGCAGCGCTCGAAAAAAAAGGATTCGCCGCCCACCGCTTTCATGTCGCGCTCGCACTCGTAACGGTCACGCTGGAGCTCCTGCTCGGTGGTATTGGGCCTCGTCCATGGACGGGCACAGCCGAGCAGGAGTAAACTAACCAAGGCCAGTGCTAACTTCACTGCGACTCACTCCTCGAACATTCGCTTTCGCCACTTCGCGGCCTCCTCCGGAGAAACGAGCCCGCCATGTTTGTACCCCGACTTCGCCATACGCTGCAATACACATGCTCGAAAACGGCTGTGATCGGCAGTTCTTGGGACTTGTCGCTTCACGTACGCGGACAAAAGGCGGATTCGATTGAAGGAGACCATTTCACAACGAATCATTGTCGGCGCTGATAATCGCAAGTAGCACAACGTTGCTCGAAATTTAAAATCCGAACTGCGTTCATCTGATCACCTTATCGGCATGCGCGAGCACGTTGGGCGGAATCGTCAGCCCGACCTGTTTTGCTGTTTTGAGATTGATGATCAAATCGAACTTCGTAGGTTGCTCGACCGGAAGGTCGGCGGGCTTCGCACCTTTGAGAATCTTGTCCACGAAGACAGCGGCGCGTCGGTACTGGGAAGGCAGGTCCGGACCGTAGGACATAAGACAACCGTTCTCCGTCCACAACGATCCCTCGCACATTGATGGCAATCGACTTTTGGCTGCAAGCTCAAAGAGCTGTTTGCTGTGGACGAAGGTGAAGCTATTCTGGATTATGATTAGCGCGTCGGCATGGTCTTTCCTGATCGTGGCGTAGGCGTTCTGAAACTCGGCGGGAGCTTCTACCTGAACAGGTTGAATCGTTATTCCCAGGGCTCTCGTCGCAGTCTCCGCCCTTGCCACTTCTTCTTGGTCCCGAGAGGCTTCTCTTTCACGATGTGAAATAATAGCCACCCTCGACGCCTTCGGCAGAACTTCCTTTAATATGCCCAGTCGTTTTCCACTTAAGTCCGGAGAAATACCCGTTGACCCGGTGACGTTCCCACCGGGGTGAGCGAGACTCGCAACGACCCCAAGCCGGACCAGGTCGCCAGCTGATCCCGCAACGATTGGGATGGTGCTGGTCGCTTGCTTGGCGGCTAGAGTAGCCTGATTACCTCCTGTGACAATGACATCGACCTTAAGGTGGACCAGTTCGGCAGCGAGCTGGGGGAGGCGATCGAGCCTACCTTCTGCATATCGATACTCGATAAGAATGTTTTTTCCCTCCACATAGCCCAGATCATGCAGACCCTGATGGAAAGCCTCATTACGCGTAGCAAAAACCGATGGCGTGTAGGATCGAAGAACTCCTATCCGATATACCTTCCTCTCCGCTTGCTGCGCGTCGGCCAGACGCACGGAGATTACAAGCAACATGACGCCTAAACAGGCGATTTTTCTCACACTCATACGAGCTTTTGTTTAGCCCATGCGCGAAACGTCCCACTATGCATTATCCCCAGGTTGTTTGTAACGTTTCGCTATTAATCTTGTACTCCTGGTCTGCCTCAGCAATGAGGCGCTGATATACAGCCCGCTCAGCCGAGAGTTTTTTCATAAACTCTTCTCGCGTTATCACGCCGTTGTCAATCGAGAGTTTCGCCAGCGCGTCCGCTTGGACAAGACTTGAGACAAGAAGCTCTTGCATCGTGACGCGCGCTTGTTTATTCAGTTCTGCCATACGTTGGGTTTTGCTGTGACCTATGTCTGGTTTCTGACAGTTTAATTTTACTTGACATTGTTCCTGGAGGGAAATAGCGTCGCGACGGTGCGCAAGCTTTAAGGTCCAGCCGGACGGCGATCAACAACAGGGGAAATATGGCTGCGTTGCTCTACGAAAACTTGTCATCGTCGCGACTGGGCATATCGACTGGGCTAAAGGGCGCTGGCCACCCGGCGGATAAATATGGGGGGAAGAATCCTTCTGGTTGAAGATCGCCTACAGAACCGAAAGAATATCGCTTACTTCTTGCGTACAGAGGGCTATGAAGTAAACGAGGCTTCCAGTGGGAAAGAGGCCATTGAAATTTTGGAGAAGGATGAATTTGACCTTGTTCTAGCAGACGTAGTTATGCCGGAACTCAACGGGCTTTCTCTTTTACGACATCTTCGGTCGATTGCTCCACGGATTCTGGTAGTTCTGATGTCGGGGCATTCCCTTGATCCCCAACAAATTCTCAAGGAAGGCGCAACGGATTTCATAACGAAGCCGCCAAGAGCTTCGCTGTGCAGCGATGGCAACCGTGGAACCATCAATCCTTGAAGCGTAACTTTCATCCCAATCCTCGCCGGCCGCCATACCACCTGTAGCTGGCTTTCTTTATCGACTTTCCTTTACCGCGTTTGCGCCTTCGCTTCGGGCGCTTAGGGTCGACCCGGACGGGCGTTTTTTTCCTGGCCATTGCTTCGATTCCCAATCAAGTTTCCGCGCGGCAGCGGTTCTTTTTATACAATAACCTTCAGCAAAACGCGAAAAGAGAGGCGTCAGGCTATCAGCAGATTTTCTATCCCTCGTTTTGTTTGTCTCGTAGGGTTCTATTCTCGCATTCAAGATTATGAAAACGGCCATAATTAACTCTTAAAAATATCCAAATACCACCGAACCCAAACGACACGAGCGCCCAGAGATGCGAAATTCCTTCCCATTTTTCAAAAAACCACTTGCCAATTGCTTCGTTGAACCAGAAAAGAATCCCCACGAATAAAAGTACTGGAAGCCCAGTGATAGCCCGCCACTTGAGAAGTTCGCGTAAGACATCGGAAAAGATCGACAGGTAAAAGCGTGCCATGCCTTGCTATAGCACATTTATCCCCCAATAGATTAAGACGAGCTGTCAAAGCTGTGGCGAGCCATTGGAAATTTGAGTCCAACGGTTCGTGAGTTCGTCCGTTGGCGCATGATTGGTTTGAATCTGGTCGTGGGCAAATGTCAAAAAATTGGTCACATCCCGACGAGGAAGGTCAATTGTTAACTAACAAATGGCCCGCGATTTGTCTGATGGCAAGCCGCGTAGACTTAAGACGAAATCCAAAGGTCCGCAAAGACCCACATCTATGCTTGTCCAATCGGGCATCGCTCTTATTTCCTGGACAACGAGTAGATTCGCGACGGACCATGGTAAGCCATTCTCCTGTGGGAGCGGTTAAGAAAATTTGGGCAGGACGCCCATAACTGAAGTCGGGACCAAAAATATATGCTCGTCCTTTTCTTGTATAAATACCTTTCCTGTCTTTAAGCATAATGTTTTGTGGCGCTGTATAGCAGAAACCTGTGGA
>VBKE01000569.1 GCA_005879605.1 Deltaproteobacteria bacterium | reverse complement strand
CCCTTCCAGCTTCCACACCAGAAGATAGCCAGCGCCAATCAGGAAGGGAATAAGCCCAATGCTCCACGCGCCGCCCTCCCAATCATTCATGGCGGCAAGGAAGATCATAAGACCGAGGCCAATCATGACCAGCACAACCCCGCGGCGCATGTCGGATCGTTGGCGTTGTGCCGGTGCAGGCGGCGCGAGCAAAGCGGGCGGTACCGGCTGTCCCTTTTCAACCATCAACCGTACGGTGCCATGCATCATTCGGTTCTTCGAAAAACCGAAATACATGATCACCGCGACAATCAAAATTGGGGCGCCAAAGATCGTCAGGAAAACGATTCCAACAAGTGGAATCACCATTGCTGGAATATCCTCATTCGACTTTTCGTGATCGGCGCTGGTTTCGTGGTCGCCTATCGTAAAATTGAAATGCTTTTTCTGTTTCTTCCTGACCGATCGCTCTATTTCGCTCTCAGGTGTAGAAGTCGGGGAGACAGTTGCTGTTGCTGCTGGCGCACTTGTGGTCGGCGCCGTGGGAGCCTGCGCGAACAAGCCAATGGTCAGCGTCAGCCAGCAAATGCAAACAATGAATGATTTTTTCATAGTGATCCTTTGGAGTGAGATGCGGTCAACGCCCTGTTTGGATTCAACTATTTCGAGGATCTTTGAGCTTGTGGGAGCAATTAAAAGGTTGCGCAGCACGGCGCGCTGGACATTATTTCTTCCCCTGAAAATTGCGGGTGTAGCTCAGTGGTAGAGCACCTCCTTGCCAAGGAGGACGTCGCGAGTTCGAGCCTCGTCACCCGCTCAAAAAACCCAAGCTGCGGCTGGCAAGCCAGCCTTTTGATGCATTACGTTTAGTGTTAAAGGTTGCCCGCAACCCGCGTGGTCATAGAATCCCGTATTATGAAAACAATATCGCTCTTCCCGTGTGCGCTTGTTGCAGGTCTTCTCTGCGTTGGGGCCTCTCTTCGAGCTGCAAATGAACCTGAAGACAAAACCCCGTGGAAAATCACGGGTCAACTCGAAGAAGCCTGTTCGTGCGACGCCGCGTGTCCCTGTTGGTTCAATTCCAAACCGACCAAGATGACCTGCGGCGGCGGCCAGGTACTCTTCATTCAGAAAGGCAATTACGGAAAAGTGAAACTCGACGGACTTGCCATCGCGGCTATAGGGCAAAGCCCCGAGGGTCAGACGATGATGGAATCGTACGGCAACTGGAACTTATCTTACAATTACATCGACGAGAAAGCGACTCCGGAACAACGCAAAGCATTGGAAGCGATCGCTGCGAAGGTGTTGACGCCAGGCGCATCGAAGAAAACCGAAACGCGCTACGTGCCGATTACCCGCAAGCTTGAGGGCAAAGATCACGAGATCACCCTTGGGCAGTATGGCACGTTTCGCGGTCACCTCGTCGAGGGCGGCATGGGTAGCGCTTCGAAAATTGTCAACCCACCGGGCGCCGATCCGATTCATCACGAATATGCGCAAGGGCGGACATCGAAGATGACATACACAGATGCGAACCAGAATTGGGCCTGGGAAAACTCGAACTATATGTTTGGGACTTTCACCGTTGACGACGTCCAATACGAAAAATTCGCGGCGGGTCTCGCCCAAAAGATCGCCCACATGAAGGACGCTAAAGCCCTCGAGAACAAATAAGACTCAACATCGTAATTTCGATTACCGGAGCGCACGCCTGCGTTCTGGCCAAAACTATTTGACGCGACGCGCGACGGAAAGCTAGGTTCCTGCAGCCTGGCGGCTTCGGTTTTTCTGCATCCCACGCGGTTTAATCATAAGCCGCGAGTATAAGCCATGCAGCACGAAGAACTTTCCTACGCAATCATCACGCCATACTCGATGCGCAAGTCGCGCACCGGCGGCATCGTTGGCCGGCTAATTTCGCGCACCGGACTCGATCTAGTTGGCGGCCGGATGTTTGCGCCAAGTCCAGAACTGGCAAAGCGCTACGCAGAAACCATCGTCACGGAAACGGAGCCGCTGAGCGGCCGCGCGTGTTATTCCTCATTTTTCGCGGTCCAGATGCGGTGGAAAAGGTTCATCGCACGGTGGGTCATATCGTGCACGAGCGCACCAGCGGGGAGACGATTCGAGATACTTACGGCGATTACATCACCGACGATTCGGGAAAGGTAACTTACTTCGAGCCCGGAGTACTGGCGACTTTTGATCCCAAAGCTGTCGAACGCGATTTGAAACTCTGGGCGAAATTTTCCGATTCGGACGGGGGAATCCTGGATCAGGTCATTCCTTTTCCAAGTGATGCAAAAACCGAGAAGACACTCGTCCTGATTAAGCCGGACAATTTCAAATTCCCAAATTTGCGGCCGGGTGGCGTTATCGAAGTTTTTTCTCGTTCCGGTCTCTGCATCATAGGCTTCAAGGTCCATCGAATGAGCGTCGCGCAAGCGGAAGAGTTCTACGGACCGGTGCTGTCCGTTCTTGAGAACAAACTGGGCGCGAAAAGCGGCCGCGAAAACTGGGACAGCATTATAGAATTCATGGCGGGCAAGAAGCCAAGCGAATGCCAACTGGAAGAACGCGACATTCCCGGCAGCGAAAAATCCATCGCTATTGTTTATCAAGGCGAGGACGCGGTGCGCAGAATCCGCGACGTACTTGGTCCAACGGATCCAGCGAAAGCGCCGCCAGGTTCGATCCGGAAAGAATTTGGCCAGACAATCATGATCAACGCCGCGCATGCTTCCGATTCTGCTGAGAACGCGAAACGTGAAATGGCGATCATCCAGACCGACGAGAATAACTTCAAACCTTTGATTGAAAACTTTTACCGCCGCCAATAGCTTGCGCTCCCATTTTGAACAACCTCACTATTAATTCTACTGCCATGGAAATTTCCGAACGCGCCGCTCAACTCAGCCCTTCGCTCACGCTCTCGATCGACAGCAAGGCCAAAGCCATGAAAGCCGAAGGGATCGATGTTTGCGGTTTCGGCGCAGGGGAACCAGATTTCGATACGCCAGAACATATCAAAAAGGCAGCGATCGAGGCGTTGGAGGCTGGCTTCACGAAATATACTCCCAGCGCTGGCATCCCGGAATTGCGCCAGGCGATTTCGGAAAAATTGGCTGTCGACAACGACCTCAACTATCGCGCCGCCCAAGTCATCGTGAGTAACGGCGCGAAGCACGCATGTTACAACGCCATTCTCGCAACGTGCCAGGCAGGCGATGAAGTCATCATCCCAGCGCCATATTGGGTCAGCTATCCCGACATGGTTAGATTGGCTGGGGCCGAGCCAGTAATCGTGCCAACCAGCGAGCGCAATTCCTGGAAATTTCGTGCGTCAGATTTTGAAAATGCGATGACGCCGCGCACAAAGATGTTGATCCTGAACAGTCCGGGCAATCCGACCGGCTCCGTTTACACGCGCGAGGAAATGCAGGCGATTGTGGATGTTGCCGCTGAAGAGGACATTTATATTTTGTCAGACGAAATTTACGAGAAGCTCGTTTACGACGGCGCAAAGCACGTAAGCATCGCGTCGCTCTCGAAGGAAGCCTACGATCTCACGATCACAATCAACGGGTTCAGTAAATCCTATGCGATGACAGGTTGGCGCCTCGGCTATCTTGCCGCGCCGGAAGCGGTGGCGAAAGCGGTCGATTCCATTCAAAGCCACACCACTTCAAATCCTTCCTCCTTTTCACAATATGGCGCACTCGCTGCCTTGAAGGGCGACCAGCAACCGCTGGCTGATATGCGCGAGGAGTTCGATATGCGTCGCAATTACATGTTCGATCGCGTCTCGAAAATTCCGAACGTGACCGCAGTTAAACCGCAGGGCGCGTTCTATGTGCTAGTCAACATCAGCCAGCTCGGACTGACTTCTCAAAATTTTGCCGATCGTTTGTTGAGCAAAGCAAATGTCGCCATTATTCCGGGAGCCGCATTCGGCGACGACCGCACCATCCGGCTTAGCTACGCGACGAGCATCGACATAATTAAAAAGGGCCTGGACCGCTTTCAAGATTTTTGCCGGACGCTCTGATAATCGCAGATTGGCGATAGCGGATTTTCGATTTCAATTTGAATTCGTAGCGGAATCAGCCCGCAATCCGCATTCAGAAATCCTGTATGTCTTTCGGCTCCCTCGCGCTTATTCTCCACGCGCATCTGCCGTTCGTCCGCCACCCCGAATACGAGCATTTCTTCGAAGAAGACTGGCTCTTTGAAGCAATCACCGAGACTTACATTCCGTTGCTACAAATGATGCAGCGATTAGTGAACGACGACATGCCCTTCAAGCTCACGATGTCGATCACGCCAACGCTCTGCGCGATGTTGGAGGACGAACTCTTGCGCGGGCGCTACGTGCGACATCTCGATCTTTTGATCGATCTGGCCACGCGCGAGCGAAAGCGAAACCAGAATCAACCAGAACTTCGACAGCTAGCCAGCTTTTATTTAGACATGTTTTCGGAAAGCCGGCGCTTCTTTGTGGATGAAAGTAAATGCGATCTGCTTTCCGGTTTTCGCCAAGTGCGAGAGACAGGCGCGCTTGAAATCATCGCCTGCGCTGCGACGCACGGTTTACTTCCCATTCTTCACCAGCACTCCCGCGAAGCCGCACGCTCGCAAGTATTGATCGGACGAGATCTGTATGTCGATCTTTTCGGCGCCGAGCCGGCTGGTTTTTGGCTGCCTGAATGCGCTTATGCGCCCGGACTGGAAACGCTGCTCCAAGAAGCGAACATTCGCTGGTTCA
>VBKE01000149.1 GCA_005879605.1 Deltaproteobacteria bacterium | reverse complement strand
TCTTCTTTGACCATCGACCCTTTCTCTACTCCACCGGACACCGCTTCGCCTTCCAGATGTCGGCTGCATATTCGCCAATCGCTCGGTCGCTGGAGAATTTTCCCGAGCCGGCCACGTTTAAGATCGCCTTGCGGGACCATCCCACCGAGTCGGCGTAAAGCTCGCATAGCTGTTGGTCCGCCTCTAAATAGGATTTGAGATCCGCCAGATGCATGTAGTAGTCGCCGTGGGTCAGCAGGGCATCACGCAGCGGAGTGAAAACGCCCAGCTCATTGCGGCTGAAGTGGTCCGAGAAGATCAGATCTAATGCGGCGCGGGTCTCCGGCTCGTTGTCATAGTGCCAGTGCGGGTTGTACCACCCGCGGCTGGCCGCCACCTCTTCGGCAGTCAGGCCGAAGAGAAAGAAATTTTCTTCGCCTGCTTCTTCTGCCATCTCGATGGTCGCGCCGTCGCGCGTGCCGATCGTCAACGCTCCGTTCATCATAAACTTCATGTTGCTCGTGCCGCTGGCTTCGTAGCCGGCGGTGGAAATCTGGTTGGAGACATCACTCGCAGGGATCAGCCGCTCTGCCAGTGAAACACAATAGTCGGGCAGGAAAAGAACCTTCAGCCGCCCGCGCATCGTCGGGTCGCCGTCGATGGTGCCGGCAAGGTTGTTGATGAACTTGATAATAACCTTAGCCAGTTGGTAGGCAGGCGCCGCCTTGCCGGAGAAGAAGAAGGTTCGCGGCGCCATGTCAAGTTTTGGATTCTCGCGCAGCCGATTGTAGAGCACCACGACACGCACCGCATTCAGCAGTTGCCGCTTGTATTCGTGGATGCGCTTGATCTGGCAATCGAAGATACTGTCCGGGTCTACCGTTTCGCCGGTCGTCCGCTTGAGCCAATCGGCAAATTGCGACTTGGCCTCGCGTTTAGCCTTTAGAAAGGCGTAGCGCACCGCCTGGTCGTCGGCCAGGGGTTTCAGCTTCTTCAACTGGCTGAGATCGGTCATCCAGCCGTCGCCGATGGCGTCGGTGATCGTCTGCGAGAGCGCAGGGTTCGACATCAACAGCCAGCGGCGCGGCGTTACGCCGTTTGTTTTGTTGCTAAAGCGTTCGGGAAACGTTTCGGCCAGATCTTTGACCGTCACCGTGCGCAGGAGCCTGGAGTGAATGGCGGCGACACCGTTGGTGCTATGCGAGCCGACGATAGCCAGGTTGGCCATCCGAATCTTGCGCTCGGCGCCTTCCTCCACGAGACTGACGCGCTGGATGCGTCCGTCATCGCCGGGAAAGCGTGTTCGGACCTCATTAAGCAAGCGGCGGTTGATCTCGAGGATGATCTCCAGATGACGCGGCAGCATGATCTCGAACCATGCGAGCGGCCATTTCTCGAGAGCTTCGGGGAGTAATGTGTGATTAGTGTACGCCAGAGTCTTTTGTGTGAGGTCCCAGGCCTCGTCCCAACCGAGGTGTGCTTCGTCGAGCAAAATCCGCATCAACTCCGGGACCGCCATCGTCGGGTGTGTATCGTTGAGCTGGATAGCAACTTTATCGGGAAGCGCACTCCAGTCGGCGTTGGTCTGCCGGAAGCGGCGCACGAGATCGGCCAGCGAGCAGGCGACGAGAAAATACTCCTGCACAAAGCGCAATCCCTGCCCCATGATTGTGTGATCGTCGGGGTATAGTACCCGTGTCAGCGACTCGGCTTCGAGCGTCTCCGCCAGCGCCCCGACGAAATCGCCGCTGCTGAATTCTTGAAAGTTGAAGTAATCGTGTGCCGCCGCAGCCCAGAGCCGGAGCGTATTGATAGTCTTGCCGCCGTAGCCCACCACGGGACGATCGAATGGAATGCCGATAAGAGTTGATGGACGACCGGTGACCGCGCGCAAGATACCGCCGCGTATCTCGAACGAGCAATTGAGGTTAACGTCCACCGTCTGGTATGGGCGCGCAACCTCCCATGGGTCGGGTCGACGGAGCCAGTTGTCCGGGACTTCGCGTTGCCAGCCGTCCTGAATCGTCTGCTTGAAGATGCCGTATTCGTAGCGCAAGCCGTAGCCCATGGCGGGAATTTGCATCGTCGCCATCGAATCGAGGAAGCACGCCGCCAGGCGCCCGAGGCCGCCGTTACCCAGGCCCGCATCGGGTTCCTGCTCCAGCAACTCGAACCAATCGAGGTTCTTTTGCTTGATGGCGTCTTTCGTGATCCCATCAAGAAGAAGGTTCGTGACATTGTTGGCCAGCGATCGGCCAATGAGAAATTCCATCGAGAGATAATAAACCCGCTTTGGATTCTCGCGCTCATAGGTTTTTTCTGTATGCAGCCATCGCTGCGAAAGGATATCGCGCACGGAGCGGGCGATCGCCTCAAAACGCTCTCGAGCTCCGATCGTCGTTACTTCCATGACGTTGTCAAAGAACAGGTGCCGCTCGTAGAGCGCGTCGGCATTTCCAGTTAACTCAACCGGCCCGCAACCGTATTGCTGGCGAAGCTGCGCTATGTCGGAGCCTGGTGATGTGGCGGAAACGGACTGCTTTTGTTTTTCTGCTTTCATTGCGTTAGTCCTTTTTGAGTTCTTCGTTGGCTAAAGATCACCATGAGACTAAATCTAAAATGGCCACTTCCAATCCGTGATCTCAGAACGATCCACGCCGAACTCGTAGGCGTGTTCTTTGGCCGCGATCTGCTGGTTGACTAGCGCCTCGCGGGCGCTCGCGCCGCTGACACGGAAACGGGGCATCCGGTCGATGGCGTCAATGGCCAGGCTGAAGCGGTCGGCCTGATTGCGGATGGCGAGTTCCAGCGGCGTGTTGATGTTGCCCTGCTCCTTGTAACCGCGCACGTGGATATTGTGCTGACCGGGCCGGCGGTAAATGAGGCGATGGATCAGCCACGGGTAGCCGTGAAAGTTGAAGACCACGGGCTTGTCCGGGGTGAAGATGGCCTCGAACTCACGGTCTGACAGACCGTGGGGGTGTTCGGTATTCGGCACCAGTTTAAACAGGTCAAGGACGTTCACGAACCGGACCTTCGCGTCGGGCAGGTGCTCGCGCAGCAGTGCGGCTGCGGCCAGGGACTCCATCGTCGGCACGTCGCCGCAGCTCGCCATGACCACGTCGGGTTCGGCACCCTGGTCATTGCTGGCCCAATCCCAGATTCCGGCGCCCTTCGTGCAGTGCGCGATCGCCGCCTCCATATCCAGATACTGCAAGTGGACCTTCTTGTCCGCGACGATGACGTTAATGTAGTTGATACTGCTCAGGCAGTGGTCGGCGACGGACAACAGGCAGTTGGCATCGGGTGGCAGATAGATTCGCACAACGCTGGGGCTCTTGTTCGCCACCACGTCGAGAAAGCCTGGGTCCTGGTGTGTGAAACCGTTGTGATCCTGCCGCCACACCAGGCCGGTAATCAGCAGATTGAGCGATGATATCGGGGCGCGCCAAGATAGCTCGTTGCACTTTTCCAACCACTTAGCGTGTTGATTGAACATCGAGTCGACAACATGAATGAAGGGCTCATAGCTGTTAATCAGTCCATGCCGGCCGCTCAGGATATAACCCTCCAGCCATCCTTCCACGGTGTGCTCGCTGAGCATTTCCATCACCCGGCCATTCGGGGCCAACTCCCCGCCGTCGGCATCTTCCGGGAAATACTCGCCAAGCCAAACCTTCTTACTAACTTCATAGATGGCCTGGAGTTGGTTTGACTCAGTCTCGTCTGGCCCGAAGACCCGGAAGTTCTGCATGTTCTGCCGCATCACTTCTCGGAGAAAGTTGCCGAGGGTGGGGACGTTACCGGCCAGGGTCGCGCCGGGTTTCTTGACTTCAACGGCGGCGCTGCGGAAATCCGGCATCTCCAAGGGTTTTCGTAGCAAACCGCCATTGGCGATTGGGTTGGCGCTCATCCGCCGATGACCCTTCGGCGCCAAAGCCTTCAACTCGGGAATGATTCGCCCGTTCTTGTCGAACAACTCCTCCGGCTTGTAGCTGCGCATCCACTGCTCCAGCACTTTCAAGCTTGCGGCGTTGGTGGCGATATCCGCGATCGGGACCTGGTGCGCACGCCAATAGCCCTCGAGGTAGTGCTCGCCCACCTTCCGCGGGGCGGTCCAACCTTTGGGGCTGCGCAACACGACCATGGGCCAGCGCGGCCGGAAAGCCTTTCCGGTACGCCGCGCCTCCTCTTGGATCTTGCGGATCTCCAGGACACACTGTTCCAGGGTGGCGGCCATAGCCTGGTGCATAGTGCGCGGGTCACTGCCTTCGACAAAATAAGGTGTGTACCCGTAGCCGACGAACAGGGCCTCCAGTTCCTCGTGGCTGACGCGGGCGAGGATGGTGGGGTTATTGATCTTGTAGCCGTTAAGGTGCAACACAGGCAGCACCGCGCCGTCGGTGATTGGGTTGAGAAACTTGTTGCTGTGCCAGCTCGTGGCGAGAGGACCTGTCTCTGATTCGCCGTCACCCACCATGACCAACGAGATCAAGTCGGGCTGATCGTAAACGGTCCCGTAGGCGTGCGAGACGCTGTAGCCCAACTCACCTCCCTCATGGATACTTCCGGGCGTTTCCGGAGTGGCGTGGCTGCCAATCCCGCCAGGGAAGGAAAACTGCTTGAAGAAGCGCTGCATCCCGGCCAAGTCCTCGCTCTTGTCAGGGTAAACCTCGGAATATGTTCCTTCGAGATAGGCCTGGGAGAGAACAGCCGGCGCACCGTGGCCTGGCCCGGAGATGAAAATCGCATTTAGGTCATACTTGTTGATCAACCGGTTGAAGTGAATGTAGGTAAAGGCCTGGCCGGCATCCGAGCCCCAGTGGCCTAGCAGTCTAGCCTTGGTCTGCTCCAGCTTCAGCGGTTCTCGTAACAACGGGTTGTCTTTGAGATACAACATACCCACGCATAGGTAAAGGCTGGCCCGCCAGTATGCGTCGATCTTGTCCAGCTCCTCGGGGCTGAGCGGGGCTCCCTTGACTGTCGAGCGAGCCGTGCCGTACGCGGAGATTGCTCCGTTATCACTAATTTCCTTTGTTATAGTTGCCATGATTCTAATGCTCCTTTCGCGGGCAAAGCCCGCTTTGCCCCATCGGGGCTGACGTTATTTGTCTATTTCGTTTATTATTGATGTAGGGCATGTTCGCTTCCTGGTGGCTGGCTTATCGACGAACCAACCAACTGCCGTGTCTCGCGCATGATGGTCAAATCCTCCCGCGTGGCGATGACGAGGATACGCGCCACCGAGGCTGGCATGGCGATGTCAGCGTCCGGCTTGCAAGTTTGGTTAGCGGTTCGGTCGAGCTCCAGCCCTAGATAGTTCAGTTTTTCGCAAACCCGCTCGCGGATCTCTGGCGCATGCTCGCCTACACCGGCAGTGAACACTAAAGCATCGATGCCGCCGAGCGTCGCCGCCATTGCGCCGACCGTTTGCCGGATCCGATGGACGTACACTTCAACGGCGAGTCCAGCGTCCGGATTGTGTGGCAGCTCCGACAGAACCTGGCGCATGTCGGAAGAGACTCCCGAGAGACCGAGCAAACCGGATTGATAATTGAGAGCTTGATCGAGCTCGTTTACGTCCAGGCCCTTGTGCCGCAACAGATAAACAAGCATGCCTGGGTCAACGGTGCCGCTGCGGGTACCCATCACCAGACCCTCCAAGGGCGTGAAACCCATAGAGGTATCGACACAGATGCCGTTACAGACCGCCGACACCGACGCGCCATTACCCAGATGGGCAATAATGAGCCGCAAGTCCCGCCGGCCGATCATCTCTGCCGCCCGGCCGGCGCAGTAAGAATGGCTCAATCCGTGGAAACCGTAACGGCGCATGCCCCATTCGCGCGTCCACTTCTGCGGCACCGGATAGGTTCGGGCCGCCTCGGACAGGGTTGCGTGGAAGGCCGTGTCAAACGCCGCTACCTGTGGGACCTTTGGCAGGACTTGCTCGACCGCTGTAATGCCGTCCAAGCTGGCCGGGTTGTGGAGCGGCGCCAGCTCTGCCAGTTCCCCTATCGTCCGCTTGACCTCTGGCGTGATCCGCACCGCGGCGGTGTACCGCTTGCCGCCGTGAACGACGCGATGTCCCACGGCTTGGAGTTCTCCGAATACGCGCAACGGTGCCGACGGGCCAGCTTGCAGGTCGTCGAGGATGCGAGCGACGGCATCAGCGTGCTTTTCCAGCTTGAGCTCCTCGCGGATTTCCTGATGGCCCGTGCGACGGAAAACCAGCCGCGTCGGTCTTGTCGTCCAGTCGATGCCGCCCTCGGCCAGCAACAGCTCGCCTTCAGCTTCGAAGAGGCTGAATTTGAGGCTGCTGGAGCCGGCGTTACAAACCAGAATTTTCATTTCTCTCTCCGGCATAACCGTTCCTTGGTCATAGCCGTTTGGGCTAGCTTGCAACATGGCGAGTGTCGTCCCAGAGCCGAATTACTGGCTCAGACAGGTTGTGTTCGTAGCCCAACGCACTCACGCTCGCCGTGCTGAGCACGAAGTATCTACCGAACGCGGCATCGAGGCCGAGCCAGCGAGCAGCAAATACTCGGAGAAAATGCGCGCTCGAAAAGACCAGCACATCACCTTGGACAGCGCGCACGCGTTTCACCACGCGGTCTGCCCGCGTGCCGACCTCGTTCGGCGATTCTCCTCCGGGGCAGCCATCGCGAAACAGTTGCCAGTCAGGGCGCTCCCTGTGGATGTCAGCGGTAAGGCGACCCTCATACTCGCCATAGTTCCATTCGAGCAAGTCACGGTCGATTTCAGCCACAGCTCCAAAGCCAGCCAGCTGGCAAAACTCAATCCGCGCAACCGTTCGGCAAGCCGGCGCGCGTTGCGCTCGCCACGTTCTGTCAGCGGCAGGTCGGTAAGTCCCGTGTGTTGGCCCGAGAGCGTCCACGCGGTTTCCCCGTGCCTGGCCAGGTAAACGATCGGAAGCACTTCGCTCATCGGTTTATTCCTCTCGCGTGCAAAGTGCTCTCGTTAGAAACATGTTCGTAATAATATCGAAACAATAGTAGCTGGATGATTTTCATCTCGCTTTGTTTTTGTTGAGACAGCAACGATGATGCCAACGAAACAAAAACGCGATTGACCGACTTTTCAGTTCAGAATTCGCGCAAGCGTCCGGCATTGACGAGTGGAAGATATCGTGTCGAAAGATCGTATTCTGACTAAATTTCAGCACACCACGGGTGGAAAATCCTGAACGTTCCTCTGCATCGAAGAAACGCACACCAGTAGTTTTTTGTATTCGGTAAGAAAACCTCTCCTGTTTCAGGAGTTAAACATTTGCCGATCAGTGACGCGATATCAGCACTACCGAAATTTGGCTTGCTCTGAAGCCGGGTGCCAATCCGCTGGCAACTGCCAGCCCGTTAGCACTATTTAGTTGGCACCGGAGTTCGAAATGCCTGCTGCCGCTTGGTGAGTTGCTGTGGCACCGGCGTGCACGGTTAGGAGCCACGACCGTGCGTATAGAATGTGTCCCTCAATCGGCAGACCGGAAACTCCAGGGGCAAATGTTGAAATCCGAATTTGCTGTCCGTCCACCTCGAACCTGGCCCGCTGTCCGAAGCGCGGGAGCTAGGAATTCGCCGGCTCAGCAATTTGGAGAACGGACGTCACTGTTTGGAGAGCTCTTCCGCCGACGCGCCATCTATGTCGAGCCAGAAGAAGCGATCTGTCGAAAGGCGGTGCGTGAGCTCGCCGATCTCGACCTGAAGACCATCAAACACGGTTGCCTTATCGGCCTCCAGGCTTGAGGCAGAGCGGCCGATCGGGTATTGCGTACTGACAATTAATGGGGGCTTGTCGAGCATCAAATTCGTTCTGTTCGAGCAGGTAAGAATGGGGTGGATCGTCAAGACACAAACGATGTATCTATTATGACACCGCAATCT
>VBKE01000148.1 GCA_005879605.1 Deltaproteobacteria bacterium | reverse complement strand
CAGGCGCTTCGAAACTACCATAAGTGTGATCAGCATTTCTACCAAGATAAGATCGGTTCTCCAACCGACCTGGATATTTCGTGTTAAATTGCCTTACACTTTCAAAACCTCACATCCAACGTTTCTCACCTGCTGCAAGTAGTTGTTTAGTCTTAACTTGTTTATCGACGGGCAGAACCCGCATGATCACTGTCGATGTAATGTAAAAACAGCTTACGTTCTTGCGAGATCTCTACAATCATTAATTTTTCGTAAGTCATTGAAATCCCATAACACTTAACAGTGGCATTTCAATTGCTGTAGAACTCCTCACCACACTACTATGAGGAAACTTCATGGACCAATTCTCCAACAAGGGATCTAGCTCGAGCAAAGTACGCGCGCTTCGCCGCACAACCAATCAACCCAGCACCGCTAGACCTTCCGACATGACATGGCCACCGATTGAATATAATGGAATGAAATTAATAGAGTGGAAGGATATTTGGGCCTCTCTCACCGTCGCTACGATCCGTGGCAACGGCGAGATGATCGAAGTATTTTACGACACGTTATTTAAGGAAGCCATTTTTGACGATCACGGCGCCTGGTCTTTAGATCTCCGGAAACGAAATTAAGAAGCGCTCCGTTGCCGCCGCACAGGTAAAATTAAAAAAATCAGCAACGCTCCGTTTAAGTCTCCCCCTTATACTTCACCCAACTCACAAGATCCGCTTCATCAGTCTTACCCGCTGTTCGGTTGTGGATGCAGCAGCCCAAGTAAGCGAGGGAGCCGTGGTGCTGGACAGACGCTTGTTTGAAAGCTCGCTCTGCCCATGTTACTTAGACGGCTACTTTCGGAGAGTTTTATGTTGTACGGTAAACGAGTTGTCGTCGTCTTGCCAGCCTATAATGCAGCGCGCACTCTCGAAAAAACTGTGCAAGAGATCCCGACGGACATTGTCGATGAAATCCTGCTCATCGACGACAACAGCAAGGACGAAACCGTTAAGTTTGCGCAGCGGCTCGGCTTACGAGTATTTCTTCATGAAAAAAACTTCGGCTACGGGCGCAACCAAAAAACCTGCTACACGGAAGCGCTGCGTACGGGTGCCGACGTCATCGTCATGTTACACCCGGACTACCAGTATCAGCCACGCCTGGTTCTGCCGATGGCGGGGTTAATCGCCACGGGGCTGTACGATGTGGTCATTGCGTCGCGGATTCTAGGTGGCAAGGCACGCAGCGGCGGTATGCCGCTTTACAAATACATCGCCAATCGCGCGCTGACGTTGATTCAAAACTTTCTCCTGGGGGCTAAATTGTCGGAATATCATTCTGGATATCGAGCATTCTCGCGCAACGTTTTACTCTCTCTGCCTTTATTGGTGAACTCGGACGATTTTGCCTTCGACAATGAAATTTTGGTCCAGGCGATTTATTTCGGCTACAGCGTTGGCGAGATCTCTTGCCCCACCCATTATTTTCCCGAGGCTTCCACGATCAACTTTCGGCGCAGTGTAAAATATGGATTCGCTGTCCTTTGGACTTCGATTCGCTTTAAGCTTCAGAAGTGGCACTTAGGAAAATTTCGAATTTTTGACATTCACGCACACGGCCTGCGGCAATATTACCAAGCTATAAATGGCGACCGGTGAAGCGGCTCTATTTACAAACCACAACCCAGCTCCTTGGTGCCGCTGATGGCTGGACGTTCGACGGCGGGTGCAACTACGAATCGACTGGGGAGTCAGCGATGGGCAAGGACCGTCTCAATCGAAACAGGTAATTGGCGGAGAGGGAGGGATTTGAACCCCCGTCACGGTTCCCCGTGAACGTGATTTCGAGTCACGCGCCTTCAACCGGGCTCGGCCACCTCTCCGCTGTTTGAACATGGTTTTTTTGGTGCCGCAGCCGGCGGAAAAAATCTGCTAGAAGAAATGCGCAGTCAGTAGCCATGACCCCGCCGGTGGCCGGGAGCCGATGATTGAGTCGCTCATCATCACAAAGCCGATACAAAGATTCCACAGCGCCAGCCTTTGGGTCCAAGCAGCCGAACACTAACCGGCGCATTCGCGCCTGTAATATTGCTCCGACACACATGATACACGGTTCGAGAGTCACATAAATATCGCAGTCGGTTAGTCTCCAGCTTTGAAGGCGACTGGAAGCTGCTTCAATGGCTAAGACTTCCGCATGACAGAGAGCATTTTGCCGCTCCTCTCTTCGGTTGCAGCCCCTGCCGATAACTTCCTGTTGCCAAACGACCACTGCCCCGACCGGCACTTCTCCCTTGGCCGCCGCTCCTTTCGCCTCCGCCAAGGCTAACTCCATGTAAAACTCGTCAGGCGCCGACGGATGCGCATGAGAATTATTCATAAAATCGTCGTCAACCATAACATAAATATTGGTCCAAACAAATTGATGCCGGCAATTTGAGATTCCGAACCGATGAGAAAAGCTCGAAGGTGAATTGAGCGAAAGGGTACTCGAAATTAAATCAGAAAAGCAGACGGTTTGTTCGAGAAAATTCCCCGGCGCATCCCCGGGCCAGCAAACGCGCCAGACCCGAATCAAGGATGCATGTATTCGATGGGCGGTGGCTCGATGTCCGTAACTGTATCCGTCACGCCTGAGACACCCTTGGCGATGCGCACGATCTCTTTTTCCAAATCTGGATCTGCAAGGATTCCGGAAATATAGACTCGTCCTCCGTCGCTCCGAACGTTGAGAATAACATTGCGCGTCCTGGCCGAGGTAATCAGGGCCGCCTGAACTCTCGCCGTGATTGTGAGATCGCCAAATGCCTTTTCAGAATCTGCCGTCGGCTGGAATTCCGCTCGGCTTGCTGTCTGGGTGATAAGATCAGCCGCCGTCTCCGGTGTAATACGCGACGTGTTAATAACCAAGTCGTAGCCAATGGGGTCCTGCCAATCGATATTGAAAAGCGCCCGGAGTCGGCGGCCACGAACGCGATCCAGCTCCTTTAGGAATTGGCGCGCATTAGTATTATCCAGTCCCCTGCGCGTTTTTACTTGTTCGATTCGATAGTCCATGGATGCGATAATCAACACCTTCAAAACGTGGCGAATTCCCGGGAAGAGCTCCTGGCCCGCTCGACCATGATAGACGATTCTACCGCCTTGAGCCACTTCGCACATGGCTGCTTGCAGCGTGATGCGATACAACCGCAAACTCTCTAGCCAACGTTCCCACCAGTGACCCTCGGTCTCCAAGACTTCGGTAAATTTCGCCTCGGGGATACCATAACGCTGGCTAGCTTCGATCAGCACTTCACGATTGATGGAACGGTAATTTAGATTGAGCGCAGTCTTTTGGGCGATCTCGCTGCCACCGGTGAATGCCGCATGAGAAACGGTTACAATCGACATAAGATGTAGCCTCCTTTCTCCCAACCCGACCCGAGTCTACAACCTACCTTCCTCATGATGAGCGTGCGCCGCGCCGCGACCACTACCCATCTTTGACCGCGCATTCTCCCACTGTTCGCAAGTCCCCGTCAAGGCTGAAAGATCCGCCCTTAGGTTTTATCGGTTCGATACCTTGGCGCTGTAATTCCATGCCTTACAAGGACATATTAAACTTCCGGCAATAAAAATCGGGGCTCAGTGGCGCTTCAAGCGCAGCATCTTTGAGGAATCGCAAAACAGCTAATTTCCCCGCACGCGCTAAGCCGGTCGGGCGAAGCGGTTTCTACAGTCTCTTCATGATGCCGGGTCGGTTTCGACGGGCAATACCGATTTGAAGATTTACTCACAGTCATTCCGCGCGTGGGAAAGTGTTGTTTAGCCGGGTTACAGAACTGAGAGCAGTTGCCCGTCAATGCGTCGCTCTATTGTCTTACTTCAAAAACTTTTTTAGATGAGCCATAAGCTCGATCATTTTTATAGGCTTTTGCAAGAAATCGTTGCAGCCGCCCTCAAGGCATCTGGCTTTCCAGTGAGACAATGCACTCATGGCAACAATAGGGATCCGGTCTGCCTCTGGCCTTCGTCTTAGCTCAGAAACAAACGTCATTCCGTCCATGTCCGACAGTTCCACCTCAAGCAAGATCACGGCGGGACGGCACTCAACGACTTTCCTGAGGCCGCCCTCACCGGTAATGGCAACAACCGGGTTCATGCCTGCGAACAAGAGTTGCTTTACCAACAATTGGGTATAGTTCGGCTGGTTCTCAACGATGAGGACAGTTTTCCGACCTTCATTAGCCATTTCGCCGACCTCTTACGGGCAACTCTTTCGAGCAACAACCGTGCCTCACGTCGGGAGTAAAAGCAAATGGATCAAAATCTGCCCTGGAAAATCAATCCTGGCGTACAATCCACTGCTGAAAGAGTACAAAAAAGTGCGAGACTCACCTAGAACTATTTGACCGTGAGACCTTTCAAGACATATCCCGAGGGGTCTGTGCAGTCACAGGGCTCACCCGCCGGTCCTAGACCATACGGACAGATGAATCTGCCGACGTTGCATTCCCGCTCCGTGATTTGATCCACCATCTTTTCCATAAAGCCCCGCGGCTGCTTCGTTTGGCCTCGAGAAACGGTTGTGGTGGTGCTCGTACAGCCGTCTAGATATAACAGGCCAATGGAAACGTAGAAAAGTCGCACGGCACGGTCCCAGGACCGTTCTTGTCTTTTGCTACGCATATCGTGATTCATTGGGATAGCTCTTGTATGCTCTACGTCGGGATTTTGAATGGACCGGCTTGCTAATGAAGACTCATTGGCGCGCCCGGAGGGATTTGAACCCCCAACCCCCAGATCCGTAGTAAGCTTTGACGCACAATCGCAAGAACCGAAATGGAAAACAAGCAGGGATGAGCGGTGGCTCTTCCCTGCCATTCCATCTGACATGGGTGCCATTGTGGGCACACGCGATGGGCACAAGCCGCGCTCACCGCGAGGCCCAGGGGGGACGGGTTGCCATCCGGTTCGCATCTGCGAGCGGCACGCGCCAGGAGGTGGACGGAAGTTTGACAAGGTGGCACGTGAGCGCTTTTTTCACCCGAGTGGTCGCTGTATCCCGATTATCAAGGAACGAATAGGCTTGTACGTGTCTAAATCTATCTTCTCAAGGTCTTTCTTCTTTCTCACGACGAACTGGTGGTCCTTATCCACCACTTCAATACACGGACCGAAGGTCTGTACAAATGCATTGATGGCAATCTTACGCGTATAGTTCGACACGAGCACAAGCCAATCGAACCCACGATGCCCTTTTGGATTTGTCGCCAAATGATCAAGGTGTTTTTGCCCGCCGCAGCGAAGTTGTTTTGATGCTTTCTGGTAAGAAGTCTGAACAATAGCGTGCCGCGCTTGCCTGGTACCTCTCTTGCGTTACCGCCCCAGAGCAAAGGAGGTGAATAAATGCAACTCTTAAAAAAGCTCATGGTTGAGGAAGACGGCCAAGGACTTGTCGAATATGCCTTGATCGTGCTTTTGGTGGTATTCGTTTTTTGGGTCACCATCAAGAACACTAACATCGGTAACCAACTCTCGGCCTCATGGAGTAATATCGGATCTTGTTTGGCGGCTCCCGCAACTTGTACGTCTTGATAATTGGTGTTTTGGGGCAGGTGGCAGCTCAACCGAGTCGCCCGACAGCCAACCTCACGGCGTTCAGAGAAGCGTTGAGATTTTGCCACTCGCCCCTCTTCGTTGTCACTGTTTCCAACGCCTTGCGAAACTGCTCAAAGGGCCATTGAATAGTTGGCATTTGCAGCTAGGGCATCCAACGCCGCAAAGACTTCCACAGTGCGCATATCCTCGTTGCGACACCGGGCGAGAGCATCCGTCAAAAATGTTTAGGGCAGTATTAGGGTCCATTCCCAGCCTCTTGTTTGCAGACGCGGTTAGACCTTTCACGCCTTGCGAGCGCTGGCAACTTTTTTCCAAGATCACGCGGAAGATGGTTCGCGAGCTTGTAGCGGAAAAAAAAGACGGCGGGCCTTTCGCAGTCGTCCATCAGGAATATTCTCGCGCCCCTGCGCGGCGTGTACAACCAGGCCATCGATGATGAGGACGTACACCGGAACCCGGCGGCGAGGAAGGAACACGGCAAGCCCCTAATCAACCCGCTGAACCGTGAGGAAGACCAGCGGCGCGTAAGGTGTTGAAAAACATGGCGCGCCCGGAGGGATTTGAACCCCCAACCCCCAGATCCGTAGTTAGCTCTGACGCACAATCGCAAGAAACGAAATGGAAAACAAGCAGCGAAGAGCCACCGTTCTTCTCTGCCCTTCCATGTGACATGGTGCCATTGTGGGCACAGGCGATGGGCACAAGCTGCGCTCACTGAGACGCCCTATGGGGAGGGGTGAGGATCGGGGGTTTGCCCAGGTTCGCACGCGGGAGGAGGTGAAAAGATTTGCCTTGGGTGTTTACGCGAAATGGGTTACATTTGCCATAAGGTGAAACCGCGAAAGTCTGCGCCACAATCCTGTTGCTCGGTTTGTTATCTTCCTGTGCCTACATGACACCCCATCC
>VBKE01000297.1:1193-30022 GCA_005879605.1 Deltaproteobacteria bacterium | reverse complement strand
CCTCGACCTTTCCGCCGATGGCTTTCACCGCTTCGCTTACTGCCCGCGCTCCGGTGTAGCAGTTCTCGGAATAGAACGACGGCAGCCGGTTGAACTTTTTTTCAAAGGCCGCGCGGAATCGTTGGTTCGCTGGAGTTTCGAGGGCGGCCGAGTAGTGGTGGGCGCTGATCACGCCGATCGTTTCATCGCCGAGTTGAGGCAGGATGTGCTCGTCGGTATGCGTGCCGCCGGCGATCACCGGCAACCGGCCCTTGAGGCTACTGGTAGCGTACGCATTCGCGAAAAGCAGCGACCAACGCCCCAGCGCCAGGACAAAGAGTGCGTCGGCCTCCTTCTTGACCTGGCCGAGGTATGGAGTGTAGTCCTGCACGTTCAGCGGGACCCAGAGCTTTTGGATGATCTGACCGCCGTTGTCTTCGAAGGTCTTCTGAAAGCCCCCGGCGATCTCCCATCCGAACGCGTAATCGAGCGAGAGAATCGCCACCTTCTTATAGCCGAGGACCTTGGCCGCATACTCGCCAAACGGATGCATGTTTCCGCCGGCAGAGAAGCCCGTTCGGACCAGCCACTTGGGCCGCTTGCGCTGCGTGAGATCGTCAGCGGAGTTGATCGGATAGATCGTCGGGATCCCCTGGGCTTCGATGTAAGGCACGAGCGCGTACGCCACGTTGGAGAGGATGATCCCGGCCAGCATGTGAACGTTATCGCTTTCGACCAGCTTCCGCGCCTTCGTAATGGCGGTTGCAGGCTCTCCTCCATTGTCTTCAAGGATCACCTCGAGCTTCCGGCCAGCGATCTGCCAGCCCGTCTCTTCCCAGTAAAGCTCGCAGCCGTTGTACATGTCCTTTCCCGCTTGGGCGATGGCCCCCGAGATCGGAGAGATGAAGCCGATCTTGATCGGCCCCTGAGCAAGAGCCTTGCCCGCTCCAAGCATCAGGGCAGATGCAGTCAGGAATGACAGGAACCTAATACAAACGTCTTTACGAATTTTACTTGAGGCCGCCTCGAGAGGGGACGAGCCTGAAGACCGCAGACGCAGGCGCGTGAAGGTTCCGGCAGGCCCAAACCGTAGGAGTAAGCACCCAAAGGGGTTGGCGTGGGCGGCCCTCAAGACACTGGCCCATCGGCTGCGGCCGGAAGGATCGTTCCCCTCGAATGTCAACTTACTTGAGACGTTTGTATTGGTTATCACGCGCATGCCTTCCTCCTTCTTGATCGAGCTCGTTGATCCCCTTCCTGACTAGCAGTATTTACACGGCGGGTAGTCGCGTGAGTAGACGGGATTCTTCAAAAATTCTTCCGGCTTATAGGTCCAAAACTGCGAGACATTAGGAAAGGTGTGGATCACGGTGTTCTGGAGCTTTCCACCGACCCGCTCCACTTTCCTGATATAGATGTTCTGGATGGGATTGCCATAATCGTCGAAGCGAATGGGGCCCCGAGGAGTATCAGCAAGCTCTGTCTTGCGCAGCGTCCCTACCAGCCGCTCGACACTCTCGGCGTCTCCGCTGAGGCCTTCCAGCGCTCGCTTGAGCTGGAGCCCGGCCACATAGGTGCCCTCAGAGTAGTACGAGGGAACCTGCTTGAACTTTCCCTCGTAGGTCCGTGCGAATTTCTGATTCCCAGGAGTCGTGAGCGCCGCCGAGTAGTGAAGCGCCGTGATAACACCGAGGACTTCATCCCCCATTGTTCGCAGCACATGCTCGTCAGTGAACGTGCCGCCGCCGATCAGCGGGAGGCGGGCCTTGAGTCCGGCATCTTCGTACTGTTTGGCAAAGCGCAGCGCGTCTGCCCCTGAGAAGACCGCGTAGACGGCATCGACGTCGCGCTTGAGCTGGGCGATGTAGGGGCCGAAGTCAGTGGTGCCGAGAGGCGGCCAGAGCTTTTGCACGATCTGTCCCCCCGATTCTTCAAAGGTGCGGTGAAATCCTGCAGCAACCTCCCAGCCGAAGGCGAAGTCGTAGCCGATCATGGCGATCCGTCGGTATTTGAGGTTGTCATAGACCCATTTGCCGAACGGATGAGACGGCTGGGCGCTGGACCAGCCGGTGCGGACGATATAGGGGCTGCGCTTGCGCTGCGTGATATCCTCACCGGACACGATTGGGAAGATGGCCGGAAGCTTCTTGCTGTCGATGTAGTCGCGGATAGCGTAGCCCACAGCCGCCGAGAGAGGACCGACGAGGATTTGAATCCCTTGGCCCTCTGCCATTCCTCGAAGCTTGGTGAGGCCGGTGGCGGGGTTTCCAGCGTCGTCCTCGGTGACGAGCTTCACCTCGCGCCCGGCCAGCTTGCCGCCTTGTTCTTCAAGGAAAAGCTCGAAACTGTTCAACATGTCCTTACCGTTTGGCGAGAGCGGGCCCGTAAGCGATGACATAAAGCCGATCCTGATCGGCCCCTTCTGTGCCTCGGCCGGGAGAATGCCGAGTGCAGCGACGAACGTCAGAGCGATGATGACGATTGATTCCTTGCGCATACGAATCCTCCTTTCACTCCTTCTTCACCGAAGGACGATCATGTTCCAATCCGGCGAGTAGTTCCAGAGTCGTGATGATAGCGGCCAGATCCTCCTCGCCCCGTCCGGCTGCCGCGGTGGCTGTGGCGAGCTGCTGTGTGATGCTGGTCAGCGGCAACGCGACCCCGAGGCGTCGCCCCTCCTCGAGCATGAGCTTAAAGTCCTTCAAGAACAGATCGACTTTCATCTGCGCCTCGAAGCGACGGCTCGCCATGAGCGGGCCGCGAATGTCAACCATCTTCGAGGCGGCTGCGCTATCCTTAAGAATATCGAGCAGCACGGCTGGGGCGAGGCCGCCTTTCGCGCCGAGCACGAGCGCCTCCGCCAGCGCAGCGGTGTTGAGCCCGACCAACAGATTTGTCGCAAGCTTCGCGAGCGAGGCCATGCCGGCATCCCCCACGTAGAGCGTTTTCTTTGCGATCGCGTCGAAGATAGGTCGGCAGGCATCGGCCCGCTCGCGCTCCCCGCCGACGAAAATCGAGCAATCGCCGCGCTCGACCATCGCGCTCGTCCCGCTCATGGGCGCGTCGAGAAAGCCAAGGCCCCTGGCCGCCGCGGCCTTAGCGAGACGACGCGTTAGATCCGGAGAGATCGTGCTCATCTGAATTAACGTGGCGCTACGCGGCGCAATCTCGACGAGCCCGCCCGTGCCAAGGATCGCCGCCTCGACGCTCTCGAGCGACGGCAGGATCGTGAAGACCGCATCAGTCTCTGCTGCGGCCTCGGCAATGCTCGACGCTGCCTTCAACCCTTGAGCTTGAAGCGCCTTAACCTGCTCGGGGCGCTTGTCATACCCCTTCACTTCAAAGCCCCCCTTGAGAAGGCGCGAGGCCACCGCGCTTCCAAGAAGTCCGACGCCGACGATGCCGATTCGTTTCATTCCGTGATCTCTTTTACGACGCCATTAGAACCCCAGATATCTCGATTTGATCTCTTCGTTCTCCCAAAGAGCCTGCGATGAGCAGGAGTGGACGATGCGACCGCGCGAGAGCACATGAACCTGATCGCAGACGCGCAGCGCGAGCGGCAGGTTCTGCTCCACCAGGAGGATCGACAACCCTTGAGACTTAAGATTTTCAATGACGCGGCCGACCTCGCGAACCAACAGAGGCGCCAGCCCCTCGGTCGGCTCATCCATCAGTAAAAGTTCGGGATTGGTCATCAGCGCGCGCGCGATCGCCAGCATCTGCTGCTCGCCGCCCGAGAGCTTGCCCGCGCGGATCTCACGCCGCTCCCGAAGCCGCGGGAAGAGATCCATCACGCGCTCAACCGTCCAAGGCCCACCGTTGCCTTTGGCGGCGACCGCAAGATTCTCGTTCACGGTCAGCGATGGAAAGACGCGGCGACCCTGGGGCACCAGCCCGAGCCCAATGTCTACCACGCGGTTTGCGGGCCACGCCGTGATGTCGTGCTGCTTAAAAAGCACCTGTCCCTCGCGCGGCGGGGTGAAACCGATGATGGAGCGGATCAGCGTGGTTTTCCCCATGCCGTTCCGCCCCAGGATGCCGGTGACCTGGCCGCTCTCCATCGCGAACGAAATTCCCTGGATGACGTGGCTGTTGCCGTAGTAAGTATGAATGTCACGCACAGTTAACATCACGCTGTTTCCAAACCGGTTCCCAGGTAGGTCTCCCGCACGAGCGGGTTGACCTTGACCTCGTGACTAAGGCCGTCAGCGATGACCTTGCCGTAATGCAGGACCGTGATGCGATTGGTCAGCTCGAAGGCCACGTCCATGTCGTGCTCGATGACCAGTAGAGTAATGGCGGGATCGAGCTTTTTAAGCAGAGCGGTCATCATGTGGGACTCCGCCGGCGACAGCCCGGCGGTGGGCTCATCCAAAAGGAGTAGCTTCGGCGCCCCGGCCAGCGCCAGCGCTATCTCGAGCTGGCGCTGTTCGCCGTGAGAGAGGTTCCGAACCACCTCGTCCTCCTTTCCCTCGAGCCCAACGGCTTCCAGGACAGAGCGCGCCCGGGTGAAATGGTCGGTGTAGCTGGAGAGAGCGCGATGAAGGTGAAGCTTGGCGGAGGTCAGCGCCTGAACCGCGAGGAGACAGTTCTCCAACGCCGTCAGGCGAGGGAAGAGATTGGTGATCTGATAGGTTCGCGCAAGACCCAGCGCGGCGCGGCGATGAGGAGGCAGGCGGGTTACGTCTCGGCCGAAGAGCGTGATCCGTCCTTCGGCCGCGCGGGTCTCTCCGCTGATCAGACCGAACAACGTCGTCTTTCCGGCGCCGTTCGGGCCGATGATGGCTCGGCGCTCGCCGGCTGTCACGGCAAGGCTCACGCCGTCCAGCGCGCGAAGCCCGTCAAACGCTTTGGAGACATTCGAGAGGTTCAGCGCTAGATTCGGCGGCTCAGTCATATGTTTCGGCGATCACCTGTCAGGCTGACAACTGACTGTTGAGCGCTGGTTCATTAGCGCTAACGGCTAACAGTACTTGCACGCCGGGTAGTTCCGATTGTAGACGGGCTGCTTCAGGAACTCCTCCGGCTTGTACTTCCAAAACTGAGACACCGCCGGGAAGGTGTGGATCACCGTGTTCCACAGCTCGCCGTCTTTCTTCTCGACCTTCCGAACATAAATATTCTGGATCGGGCTGCCACGGGCGTCGAGCTTGACCGGTCCTCGCGGCGCGTCGGGAATCTCCACTCTTTTCAGCGCCGCGAGAAATTTTTCCCTGTCCTCGACGTTTCCGCCGACCGCTTTGGCGCCTTCGTTGATCCAGCGCGCTACGGTGTAACAGGTTTCCGAGTAGTAGGAGGGAATCTTTCCGTACTTCGTTTTGTACTCTTTGACGAAGCGCTTGTTCACCGGAGTGTCGATCGCGGCGCTGTAGATGAGCGGCGTGATCGCCCCGATCGCCTCGTCGCCGAGCGAAGGCAATACGAACTCATCAAAGGTCGTGCCGCCGCCGATGATTGGGAGTCTCGCTTTGAGTCCCGCGTCCTGGTACTGCTTGGGGAATCTGAGGGCTGATGCCGCCACCATCACGCCGAAGACGGCATCGGCGTCGCGCTTGATCTGGGCCAGGAAAGGGCCGAAGTCGGTGGTGCCGAGAGGCGGCCAGAGTTTCTGAACGATCTGGCCGCCGGCCTCCTCAAAGGTTCGTTGGAACCCACCGACCTGTTCCCAGCCGAAAGCGTAGTCCATTGCGATCGTCACGACCTTCTTATAGCCGAGCGTCTTCGCAACGTATTCCCCGAACGGTTGGTTTGGCTGGCTCGATGTCCAACCGGTCCGAACCAACCACTTGACTGGCTTCCGCTGCGTGAGGTCGTCGGCCGACACCACGGGAAAAAGGGTTGGAATCTGGTATTCATCGATCTTCGGCGCCAGCGCGTACCCCTCGCTGGCAAGGAACGCCCCCGCCAAGACCAGCACCTTGTCGCTATCCACCAGCTTCCGTAGCTTCGTCAGCGCTTGAGATGGGTCTCCTTGAGTGTCCTCCACGATCACTTCCACTTTCCGCCCGGCGATCTGGTTGCCGATCTCTTCGAGGTACATCGTGAATCCGCTGGTCATGTCCTTTCCGACCGCGGCGCCGCCGCCCGTCACCGGCGCGAGAAAACCGATACGGATTGGCGCCTTTTGCGGCCATCCCTGGCCCGGTCCCGCCATAACCAGAACCACGACTGCTAGGAGCGCGACGATTAGTTTCTTGTCCATGCCTGCCCTCCTTATGTTTTCTTCACGCCTCGGAACGCGATGGGTTTGACCTGGCTCGCTGCGCCCACTGTCTCACGGCCCCGAGAAGTCCTTCCGGGGCATAGACGATCGTGGCGATGTAAACGGCGCCGAGAATTAAAAGCCAGCGATGCGTGTATACGGAGACGAGGTTCTTGAGAAAAACGATGATGCCCGCTCCCAGCGCCGGCCCGAGGAGCGTTCCGCGGCCGCCCAAGGCGACCATGAGAAGCACCTCCACCGAAGTTGCCAGCTGCAGATCCACCGGGCTGACGAAGCCGTTGTAGTACGCCCACAGCACGCCGGCGAAGCCGCCGAAACCACCTGCAATGACAAACCCGATGTACTTGTGGAGCCACACGTGATAACCGAGCGTTCTCATGCGCGACTCGCTCTCTCTGATCCCCACCAGGGTCTGGCCGAACGGGGAGCGAACGATCGCGCGGAGGATCCAGAAGGAGACGAGAAATCCCGCGAGCGCAAAATAATAGAATGGAATCGAAAGAGCGAGTGACCACGGCAGGCCGAGGTCCGGGCGAGAGATTGCTGAGATTCCGTTGTCCCCCTGGGTCATCGTGACCCAGCGGTGAGCGAGCCCCCAGACCACCATGCCGAGGGCGAGCGTGATCATGAGGAAGTAGACCCCTGTGGCGCGCAGCGCCACCAAGCCGAAGATCGCGGCGACCACTACCGCCATCAAAACGCCGGCCGCCAGAGCGACCGAGAAGCCGACGGCGTACCGCGTGGTCAGTATACCCACGCTGTAAGCCCCAAGGCCGAGGTAGGCAGCATGCCCGAGCGAAGCCAGACCGGTGTAGCCGAGAATGATGTCAAGGCTCATCGCCAGGATCGCGTAGATCAGCGCCTGAGTCAGCAAGGTGAGCAGGAACGAGGAAAGGAACGGCGGCGAGATAGCGAGGAGAAGAAAAACAATCGCCGGCACCACCCATCGCTCTCCCGAGAAAAGATCCAGCCTCATTACGTGCGACCATAAAGCCCCGTGGGCCACACCGCCAGGATCGCGGCCATCGGGGCGAAAAGTGTAAAGTACGACAACTCAGGAAAGAGCGCCTTGCCGAAGTTGTCGAGGAGACCGACCAGGAGGCTGCCGATCAGGGCGCCCTTGAGGCTCCCCATACCTCCGACGATGACCACGACGAACGCATAGGGGAGGATCTCGAAGTCGGCGCCCGGATAGACCCCGACAAATCCTCCGGCGACCACGCCGGCAACCGCCGCCAGGAAAGCGCCCAGCGCGAACACGATCATCGAAATCCGGTAGACGTTGATGCCGACGCCGCGCGCCATCTCGGGGTCATCGACGGTCGCCCGCATCATCGCGCCCACCCGAGTCCGCTCCAGAACCAGCCAGAGAATCACGGCCACAGCCCCGGCCACCGCAACGATGAAGAATCGATAGACCGGAAAATAGAGCTGACCGATCGTGTAGGCGCCGGAGAGCATTGCCGGCACCGGAATCGTGTACGGGTCGCCACCCCACGTGATGAGCGCGAGGTCCTGGAAGATCAGGGCGAAGCCCATAGTGGTGAGCACCTGGCCCAGCTCCTGCCCGGAGAGCCGCTTGAGGAAAGCATTCCACTCGCCGATCCCGATGACAGCGATGGCCAGAGCGCCCAGCAGGATCGCGAGCGGGAAACTCTTCGTCCGCCCGATCACGGTGAGCCCGACGTATCCTCCCAGCAAGTAATAGGAGCCGTGCGTCATGTTGACGATCCGCATCATCCCGAAGATGAGAGAGAGCCCGCCCGCAAGAAGGAAGAGGAGCGCCCCGTATGAGATGCCGTTGAACGCCTGTGTGATCCAGAATTCCACAGTTCTATTTATAATCCGAAAAGGCGGCAGGTGTACCGAAAGAAAGTCCGCCGCTGATGGTGCTTACGGATGTCCGATTCATTAGATCGTTTGGCCACTCTTCGGGTACCACCGGTCCCCACTCTTGTCAATTGCCTAAAGGCTCGCGTAGCATGGTGGCAAATTTTCCAGACAAAGGAGGCAGGTCATGGCGTTTCCCCGCGAGCAGATAGCTTACTCGGCGGTCATCGACCGTCCCACACTTCGCCTGCCGAAATCGGCGCGAGTCGTGGTGTGGACCATCGTCAACGTGGAGGAATGGGATATCCAAGGGCCGATGCCGCGCACGGTACTACCGCCGCCCGGCGGGGCGCAGGTTATTCCCGACGTTCCCAACTTCGCTTGGTTTGAGTACGGAATGCGGGTCGGGTTCTGGCGTTTGAAGTCAGTCCTGGACAAGCACAAGATCAAGGCCACCTTGGCCATCAACGGCTCCGTTTGCGTTTCCTATCCAAGAATTGCTGAAGCTGCGAAAAACGCCGACTGGGAGTTCATGGGCCACGGCTTCATCCAAAAGCCCGTGCACCTGTTAGAAGATCAACGAGAGGCGATCCGGAAGTCCATGGAAGTCATCCGCAAGTTCACGGGCAAGGCACCGTCAGGATGGCTTGGTCCAGGGCTCACAGAAACTGAACAGACTCTCGATCTCCTGGCCGAAGCCGGCTTTCACTATGTCGCCGACTGGGTCAACGATGATCAGCCCTACGAGATCAAAACGGCGCATGGCCCGCTCGTTTCGCTGCCTTATTCTGTAGAGCTGAACGACATCCCGATGATGATTCTTCAGCACCATGAAGCAGAGGAATTTTTTCGCCGAGCCAAGGATCAGTTCGAGACGCTCTACGCTGAAGGAGCGAAGAGCGCCCGAGTGATGGCGATTGCGGTCCACCCGTACATCAGCGGAGTGCCGCATCGGATCAAGTACTTCGAGAAGACCTTTGCTTACTTGAAGAAGCAGAAGCACGTTCTCTTCTGGACGGGGGAACAGATTCTGGACTGGTACCGAACGGACAGAAAGGCTGAAGGATGAGGGATGAAGGATGAATTTTCTCCCTCCGCCTTTATCCTTCATCCTTTCTCGTAGATCTCAGGATTGAACAGATTCGGTGGCCGGCGCCCTTCGATCACTGCGACAATGTTCTCGACCACAATGGCGGCGATGCGCTCGCGGGTGTCACCTGCGGCGCTGCCGAGGTGAGGTGTCAAGACAACGTTCGGCAAATCGATGAGTTCCGACTCGACCATCGGCTCATGCTCGTAGACGTCGAGCGCCGCGCCCGCGATCCGCTTCCCTTTCAACGCGCGCACCAAAGCCTTCTCGTCCACGATGGGACCGCGCGCCGTGTTCACGAGATAGGCCGACGGGCGCATGAGGCTCAATTCTCGATCGCCGATCAGGTGGATGGTCTCAGGGCTAAGCGCGGCGTTGATCGAGACGAAGTCCGATTCCTGCAAGAGGTCATTCAAGCTTCGGTACTCGACGCTGAGTGCGGCTTCCCGTGATTCGTCCAACCTATGGCGTTTTGTGTAGAGGATCCGCATGCCAAAGCCTCCGGCGCGTCGAGCCACGGCTTCGCCGACGGAACCGAGGCCGATGATCCCCACGGTTTTGCCGTTAACTTCACCTCCCACAAAATGCATCGACTGGCCGCCGGGAAAGAGGCCGGACCGAAGAGCGCGGTCGGCTTCCACGACTCTGCGAGCCGCCGCCAGGAGGAGCGCCCAGTGAAGATCCGCGGTGGCTTCGGTGACGAGGGGCGGAATCGTGGTGACGGGAATGCGTCTGGCCGTTGCGGTTGCCATGTCAACTCCGGCGGGCGTGATCGCCATCGAGGCGATCAGCTTGAGAGCCGGGCTCGTGTTGATCACTTCAGCGTCTACACGATCGTGAAGCAGGCAGAGGAGATAGTCGTTCCGTTTGAGAGCCGCGGTCAACTCAGTCTTCGTGATGATGTGAGTAGTATCAGGATTCAGTTCGACTTCCGCTACTTCTCGGAGTCGAGCCAGCGCTCTCTCCGGAATCGGCTGCGTGACAAAGACTTTAGGGGCCATCGATTAACTTACCTTCGTATCCGCAGGAGCACTGGGCCGCTCATCGCCGGACCTCCAGAATCTACCACCGACAGCTCGGAAGGAGAAGCTGCGAATCTTCTCTCGCTTCGGCTTCAACGAAGTAGGTGATCCCGATCAGCTGCTCTGAAGGCCTTCAGAATCTCTTGATTGCTCAGGGGCCATCCCACGGAGGCTTCCATGAGGCGGAGGGCGAAGCGATGCATCTCCTCGCCGTCCATGGAGTCCACGGCGTCCGATGCGATCACAACCCGAAAGTCACGGTTGGTGGCCTCGAAAGCGGTACAGAGAACACAGGTCGTGGTGTTGATCCCCGTGAGGATCACGGTGTCTACTCCGAGACGACGCAGCAGAAATTCCAGATCCGTTGCATAGAAGGCGTTGTAGCGCTTCTTCTCTCGTACCACGAGATCGCCTTCTGCATAGAGCTCCGGGATGATTTCTGTCCCCTTACTTCCAGCTAGATTGTGGCGGAGAATTCCTTTTCTGGCTTTGGCCGGGTCATCGTGAATCGCCTTCCAGAATGGATTGGACGAGATCTCCTCAGACTCTCGGTATTCAGTCACCACGTGGATGATCCGGACGCCTATGGCGCGAAGCTTCTGGAAAAGATCCGCGGCACGCGCGATCACCCGGGCACAGCGTTCAGGAGCTAAAGGAAGCGTCGCTACTGAAAGGTCTAGATGGCCTCGATGCATGTCGACGGCCACGACCGCCGTGGAGTGAGCCTGAAGCCTCATGCTGCTTCCTCCATGTCCACCTGCTTCGCCTCAAGCAAACTTCACCGGCCGAGCACTTCGCGGTTGACCGGCGATCGGGGCGATTCGCCCCTCAGAGCCCGGGCCACCTCTTCGGCGGCTTTGGTCTGAGACTCGATCACCGACTCGCGCGAATAAAAGGCCAGGTGCGGGGTGAGGATCACATTCGACAATCCGCGCAGCGGATGGTCGAGCGGAGGCGGCTCGACGGACAGCACATCGAGCGCTACGCCGCCGATCCGCCCGGCCTTCAGCGCCTCTGCGAGAGCCTGCTCGTCCACGATGCCGCCGCGCGAGGTGTTAATCAGGAAGGCAGTCGGCTTCATGCGAGTTAGCTCGCGCTGTCCGATCAGATTGCGGGTTTCGGGCGAGAGCGGCACGTGAATCGAGACCGCGTCAGCCTCGGCAAGCAGCCTATCTAAGCTGACGGCTTCCGCTCCGTGACGGGCAACCAGTTCGGGCTCAAGGTAAGGATCGTACACCAGCACTTTCATTCCTAAAGGCTGGACCTTCGACACGACGGCTTTGGCAATCTTGCCAAATCCGAGGAGGCCCAGCGTCTGGCCGCGCAGCCGGCGAATCCCCGCGTGCGCGACGACGTCCCAGGCGCCGGCTTTCACTGCTCCATCGGCCGCAACAATGCGCCGCTCGAGCGCCAAGAGAAGCGCCAGCGCGTGATCTGAGACTTCATCGATACAGTAATCGGGAACGTTGGTTACCACAATGCGGGCTCCAGTTGCCGCAGCCAGGTCGACGTTGTCAACGCCGATGCCATAGCGCGCGATGATCTTGCAGCGGCTGAGTTTCTCAATGACGCGCGCCGTCAGCTTCGCATAGCAGTTCAGCACGGCGTCGGCTTCTTGGGCCAGATCGATAATTTCTTCTTCCGATTTACACTGTGCCGGTCGAAGCTCGACTCCTAATGGCGCGAGCACCCGCTGCTCAGGCTCCAGAGATGGAAAGACGTAATCGGTAATCGCGACTATGAAACTCATCATGCGCTCCCAGGTCGGGCGAGCTTCACCCATTTCCCGTCTGCTTGAGCAGGAGCTTCGACCGTCTGTAGACCTAGCGTCAACAAGACCGCGAAGCTTGCCGTAAATAGTTTCATCGTACCCTCCTCGTAATTTTATCTTCCCTGAATCCCAAGCTCCTTCTGCGCTTCTCTGAGAATCGAAAGGTCCGCAACCTCGCTCGATGCGATTTCGCGGCTTACCTTGCCGGCTTTTCTTGTCTCCTCAATCAACAGGCGGAGGCCATCTTCAGGCAGACTTCCATCCTCATTGAAGGCTTTGCTGATCGAGTCATAGGTGGCCGCCGCCATTTCTTTATCGACCTTCAGCCACTCCACCATTGTCTGAATTGTGCCGTCGCGATTCTGACGAATATAGCGGTTGGCCTTGATACCCGCTCTGATAACTCGCTTGACCTCCTCCGGCTTTTCTTTGATTTTCTTGACACTCGATACAACGCCGGTGACAGGAAAACTGAAAAGCTCGTTGGCCCTCGCAAGCACGACAAAGCCCATCTTCTTGCCGAGAAAGTCCGTTGGCGGACCACCCAAAGTGGCAGCGATCAGCCCTTGCTTCATAGAAGAAAAACGGGCTTCCATTGGGCCCGCGGCAAGAAACTTCATCTCCTTGTCCGGATCTATACCAGAATGCTTGAATACGTTCCTTGCTATGATATCAAGATTGCTGCCGAAGACATCGATTCCTATCGTCTTACCTTTAAGCTCTCGGACCGATTTAAACTCGGGCCGGGCGACGAGGGTGGCGGTAGGGCCAGGCACGAAACAGGCGACGATTTTGACCGGAGCTCCTCGGATCGCTGCGGCGACGCCGCCGCCGAGCTGCGTGTAATAATCGATTTCTCCGGTGATCAATGTCGTCAGACCGACGGTGGCATTCATCCTGATGAATTCCGCTTGAAGTCCTTCTTCTTGCAAGAAGCCCCGCTTCTGTCCCAAGGGGAGAGTACTGTATGATGCAATGACCGCTGAAAATCCGATCCTTATCCTATCTTCCGCCTGAGCGGAGTTCTGCAGAAAAATAATTGTCAGGATAACCGCAAAAATGTTACCCATAGGACACCTCCTACGCGATTTGTGGAGCGACTCATTTTGAACCAACGTCGGATTTGCCTTCCGTGACTTCGGCGCTAGACGCCGGTTCGACGATCGCGGAAAATTTATGGCCGAACGCCCAGCGAAAAATCGGCGACACCAGCATCAGCAGAGCCAGCGCCATCAATGCAGCAGCAATCGGCCGCTCGAAAAAGACTCCGAGCTCACCGTGCGAGTAGATCAGAGAACGCCGCAGCGAGGCTTCGAGTTGTGGACCGAGGATCATGGCCAGGACGAGCGGCGCAGGCTCGAAGTCGAACTTACGCATCAGGTAGCCGAAGAAGCCGAAGGCGATCGTGATCCCCACGTCGAACGCGCTGTTGTTGACGCTGTATGCTCCGATGAGAACAAACACCAGAATCAGCGGCGCCAGCAGCGGATAGGGAACTCGAAGGAGCCTCACCCAAAGCCCAATGAGCGGCAGGTTCAAAACCAAAAGCATAACGTTGCCGATGTACATGGAGGCGACCAGCCCCCAGAAGACTTCTGGTTTTTCCGCGACCAACAACGGCCCCGGCCTTATGCCGTGAATTAACAGCGCCGCGAAGATCATCGCAATCGACGCATTACCCGGGATCCCCAAGGTGAGCAATGGGATGAACGAGCCGGTTGCCGCGCTGTTGTTCGCCGATTCCGGCGCCGCCACGCCTTCGATGGCGCCTTTCCCGAAGCGCTCGGGATGCTTGCTTAGTTTCTTTTCCAGCGCGTACGAGATAAACGACGAGATGATCGCGCCGCCACCCGGCAGCACGCCGATGAAGAATCCCAGCAATGATCCACGAGCGATCGGCGCCGCCGACATGCGCCATTCCTCTCGGTTCGGCAACAGCCCTCGAAGCTTAGTCTCAAAGACTTCAGCCTTGATCGTCTGTTCGACGTTCACCAGGACCTCGCCGATGCCGAAAAGTCCCATGGCCACGAGGATGAACTCAAATCCCTCACTCAGCTTGAAGATCCCGTAGGTGAATCTCTGGGTTCCCATGATCGGATCGAGTCCGACGGTTCCGAGCAACAATCCGAGGCAAGCCATCATGAGCCCTTTGGTCATGGACGCTCCGGCCAAGTAGCCGACCATCATAAGTCCGAGAACCAGGAGAGAGAAATTCTCCGGGGGGCCGAACTTGATCGCAAACGCGGCCAGCGGTGGCGCGAGGAGCATCAAGCCGACGATGCTCAGCGTCCCGGCGATGAAAGAGCCGAAAGCCGAGATCGCCAGCGCCGCGCCGGCTCTCCCCTGTCGCGCCATCTGATAGCCATCCAGACAGGTGACCACCGATGCCGCCTCTCCGGGGATATTCAACAATATCGATGTCGTCGAGCCGCCGTACATCGCTCCGTAGAAAATTCCCGCGAGTAAGATAACCGCGGAGGTGGCCGGTATCCCATACGTGACCGGCAGCAACAGGGCGATAGTCGCCGGCGGGCCGAGGCCCGGGAGGACGCCGATGGCAGTGCCGATGAATGATCCGAGGAAGCAGTAGAGGAGATTAATCGGAGCAAGCGCGACTGCAAAGCCGGTGGCGAGATTGTTGAAGATGTCCATGTTTTTGCAGTGCTTCGCGCACTTCATGTTTTTCGTGGTCAAAAACTTATCACCACGAAGATCAGAAGATCACGAAGTTTCTAAGTCATCGAGCCAACACGCCAGAGCGTCATGAATATATTCTTCCTTCGTGCGCTTCGTACTACTATGCTTAAAGTTTGTCGCAGCTTGCGCAAATTTGAGAAGCACTCTCACCACGAAGGGCGCGAAGGACACGAAGCTTTCGGAGATTTTTTGATTAGAACCTTCGTGAACTTCGTGTGCTCCGTGGTTCAAACCTGCTTTGCTCGTTTAGCTCCTTTTGGTTGCGGCATAGCCGCGCTGTGTCCTTCGTGGTCAAGAAGTTATCCTAGAGCGGTCCGCGGGGCAGCGGTACACTCAGCCAAATGGCGAACACGACGTACGAACCGACTGCGGTGAGCGCCGCCATGCCCAGAGCGACCGGCCACCGCTGAGGATCGGTCGCGCGCAACATGAAGAGGACAAGGAGAAAGGTGCAGAGCGGATAGCCGAGCGGATCGAGCAAGAAGGTGTAAGCGCCCAGAACGATCAAGAGGGTAGCCAACTTCGCGATCCGGCCAGGCTCTTCTCGCGCGGTGCTTGAACCGAACGCCAGCGCTTGAACCAATAGGATCAGTGCAAGCAAAACAATGACCGCGCTGGTCCACCATGGGAAAAATCCCGGCCCGGGATTGTGAACCGTCCCGAACGGGAGTTTCGCTGATTCATACGCCGCTGCGGCGCCGAACACCAGCGCCATAGCTGCCACAATCCCGTCGCGCCGGACCATTTTCCTCGAAGCTACTTTTGCGCGCCAGCCACGACCTTGGCGAACCCCTCCCACTCTTGTCGCCAGGTGTTTTCGAACTCCTTACCAGCCTGGAAGTGAATTTCATCGCCCAGCTGTTTAATGAGGGCCTGGAACGAGCTATCTTCGGTCATCTGCTTAAATGCCGCTTCCAGTTTCTGAGCGATGGCTTGAGGAATCCCTTTGGGAGCTAGAACCGATCGCCACTGCGTGAACACGACGTCGACGCCCTCTTCGCGAAGCGTCGGAACGTTCGGCAAATCACGATGCCGCCGGGTATCGGTGACCGCGAGGGCGCGCATCTTGCCGGCGCCGATCTGCGGAAGGAGCTGAGCGGTATAAAGAAAACTCCCGTCGGCATGACCCCCGAGCACGGCGAGCAACGCCGGGCCACCGCCATCGTACGGGATGTTGTTGTACTCAACCCCCGTTGCCCGAGCAACCATTCGCATTGGGAAATCCCCCGCTCCCCACGGTCCGGTGTTAGCAAAGTTAAACTTTCCCGGATTCTTTTTCATGGTGTCAACCACCTCGCGGAACGTTTTCCAGGGCGCTTCCGTCCGAACAGCAAAAACGGCCGGGCTGTAATTAATCCGGGCGATCGCAGCAAACTGATCCGGACCGATGGGTATCTTCTCGCGGAGGGGAAGGATGGTATTCGGCCCCGAGCCACCGAGCATCAGCGTGTAGCCATCGGGCTTTGCCCTGATGGCAGCCTGCGAACCTACGGCTCCTCCTCCGCCTGGTTTGAGTACCACCAACATGGGCTGGCCGATATATTGATGGGCTACGCTCGTGAGCGCCCGGGCCGTCAGATCATGAGAACCGCCGGCAGCGTACGGGATGACGAGCTCGATGGGTTTCGTCGGAAACTCTTGCGCGAGCGGGACGGCAGCCAAGATGACTATCGCTAGCGATGCGAGTAGCACTGCCCTTTTGAGTCCGAGCATAAGGCCTCCTTCATCTACAAAGGATGAGGCATGAAGGCGGAAGGAGGAAAAAGGACTTAGTAGCGATGCAGGAACAAGAACTGTATTTTTAATTCCTTCATCCCTCAGCCTTCATCCTTGAGAAAGTGCCACGACGGTCGGTAACCTACTATTTGGACCGGAAAAACGCAACGGGATTTCCACTTGTTTTACGCTTGATCCGCCCAGGTATCTGGCGTAGTGTGCCGCCGTGACCGTCCTAAATGGATGGGCCTCGATGCGCTCCAAGGAGAGAAAAAAATGGCGAGTCGAAAGATCAACGTTGGCATCATCGGCACGGGATGGATCGGCGAAATTCGCGCGAAGGTCTGTGCCAATCATCCGTTAGTGGACAGTGTACACATTGCCGAGATTGATCCCGCGAAGCTTGCACGAGTCGGGGAAGAGACCAGAGCAAAAACAGCAACCACGGATTATCGCGAGCTTCTGCGCCGTGATGACATCGACGCGATCTTCGTCTGCAGCACGCCCGAGACTACGCACTACCCGATCACGAAGGACTGTCTCCTCGCGCGCAAGCACACGTTGCTGGAGAAACCGATGGGACTCGCTTTGCAGGAGGCGGACGAGATGATGACCCTTGCAAAAAAAGCATCGCTCAAATTCACCATTGGCTACACGCAGCGCTTCAACCCAAAGTACGCCTACGTGAAGCAGAGCCTGCTGAACGGCACCCTTGGTCGTCCGGTGACCGCGCTGGTGAGTCGCAACGTCTCTCGCTCCATCGGCAACAAAATCGGCGGGCGAATTCGACTCTCACCCGCCGTGATGGAAGCAACGCACGATATCGATTTTATTCTCTGGTGCCTCGAGGGCACGAAGCCGGTGCGCGTCTACGCGCAGTCGGTCTACCGGATCATGGAGCAGGCGCACGGTGTCCCCGACTGCCAGTGGATCATGGTGACGATGGAAGACGGAACCGCCTTCACCATCGGCGCGGGCTGGGCGCTGCCGCCGGGTTACCCACACTTTTCGACGGCGACCCTCGAGTTCGTCGGGACCGAAGGCGCCCTTCTCATCGACGACAGCCACCGCGATATCGTGCTGAACACGATGAGAGGCGGAATGACCCTCCCGCTCTCGACAATGCCGGGCGAGCAGGTAGCTCACGTCTATCAGGGGCCCATGGAAGCGGAGACCATCCACTTTGTCGAAGCGGTGGCGCTTGATCGCGCCGTGTTAGTAACGCCCGAGCAGGCGCGGCAGGTGATGGAAATCACGTTAGCCGCCGATCTTTCTGCCGAGTGCCATCAACCGGTCAGTCTTCCGTTGCAAACTTGAGACAGCTCTTCCGATTTTCGATTTTAGATTTTTGATTTTCGATTGAATCCAAAATCGGCAATCCAAAATCCAAAATGATTCTGCTGGCCGGGTGCTAGTATCGATCTTCCGCGGATTGTGTCTAATCCGGGGTATTCAAAACAATCCCTATATTTTTGCCAGAATCCATCTTCTGCCTTTTCAATCGCATCTTTCCGCTCTCATCGTCTGCAATGCGCGGTTTTACGCGATTTAGATTTCTATGTCCAAAAACGGCTTTGGTGCGTAACTTCCGCTAGCTGACATATCTGAACACCGCCACTGACAATTTTGTGATTTTCCCCAAGTGCATCTTAAAAGACAATCGAACACAAAATAGTAAAGAAATAGAAAGCTAGTAAATCCGAATCCACTCACTATCGGGCGCGATCGCGACAGTGTCTACCCGAAAGAATGGTATGGTTGTTGCTCACATGCACACCCAGTTTAAATTTGAAAGGGAGGATCCTTATGTTTTCAAAGAAAATAACTCTGTTCATAGCTGCAAACGCTATGGCATTCTTTCTCGGGGCAATCTCGGTAAGTGCCCAGACGCCGCCACCGCAACCACCCACCTGCGATACAACCACCGATAGCGATCATGATGGAATACCAGACTTCGCACTAGTCGGACTAGTTTGTAGTCCACTAGATCTATGCCCTAACAGCAACTTGGATCCAACAGTGATGCTTTTCGACACTTGCGACACGGGTATCCAGAATACAGTCAATCCAAATGGCTGTACGACCGCTGACGTGTTTGACGAAATGTTTGATCATTGCCTTGACGCGAAAAACCATGGACAATTTGTCAGCTGCGTGTCTCACGAAACGAACATTCTCAAGCGTACAAAAATTATCACTGGAAAGCAGAAGGGCAAGATCCAAAGTTGTGTTGCACACATCAAGTAGTTCTTGAATTTGGGCGCAGCTCCCTTTTCGCCCGCTGGTCGAAAGGGGAGCTGCAGCCGCTTCGCAAGCATGCCGAGACTACGCCGCAATCCTGTAATTTTGATCGATCCTACGCTCGATTCTAATTCTCTCGAAAAGCTCGAAGCTACAAGTCAAACGGTGCACCGCGACTAGGCTGACCAACCAATGTGATATCAGTCTTACTTTCCGAGCTTTAAGACGATTTTGGAGGAAATGGTGAGTAAACATATTCGTTACTGGCAAAAAGCCATATTTTTAGGAATTTTAACATTGTCGTTTGTTCCGCTCCCTATTTGGGCCGACAGTGGGCCTGCCCACCGGGTTGACGAGCCATTTCCAATTCAACTCGGAACCTCGGGAGGAAATATCAAGGATATCAGCAAAGGCTTCTGCTATGGCGGCACCCTGGGAGCTTTAGTGAAAGATGCGAGTGGCAATCAATATATTCTCAGCAACAATCACGTCCTGGCAAGGACTAACGTGGCTGCGCTCGGTGAGGATATCATTCAGCCCGGCCTTATTGATCAGAGTCCCGCATGCTTTAAGGATAGCACCGATATCGTAGCGAATCTGTCTAACTTTATTTCGATTAATTTCAAAACCAAAGGGACTATGCGCACGAATGCTGTTGATGCTGCAATTGCTCAGGTTCGGGTGGGTAATGTCGACCCTACGGGTTTTATCATAGACATCGGAACGCTAAGCAGCGATACCGTGGCTCCCAGTCTGAGTATGGCAGTCAAGAAAAGCGGCCGCACGACTGGACTGACACATGGTAACATCACCGCTGTGAATGCTACCATCGATGTCTCTTATGGCTCAGGCAAAACTGCAAGATTTACTAACCAGATCGTCGTTGGCCCGGGAAGCTTCATTGCCGCAGGCGATTCTGGTTCTTTAATGGTGGAGAATGTCGATACCGATCCGCGCGCGGTCGGGCTTCTTTTTGCCGGCGGCAGCACAACCGCCATCGCCAACCCGATCGGCGACGTGCTAGATGCGTTTCACGTTTCGATGGTCGGAACCGGAATCGGTCCCGATCCCTCTGCGAGCCTTCTGGGGAAAATACTGGCGTGGGCAAAAAAATTCTCGGGCGTCACCGAAACTCAGGCTGCCAGTGCACAGCTACCCGCACATGTCAGCGAATCTGCCGTAGATGCCGTCAGAAGGGTTAAAGAGCGCCACGAGGGTAGGCTATTGGCCACACCAGGAGTCATCGGAGTGGGTGTCGGACTTTCGGACACGATTATGAAACAAGCAGCAATTGAGATCTACGTTAAGCAGGCAACGGAACCGCTGCGGCAGGCTCTGCCCAAGTCCTTAGATGGTGTCGAGACAAAAATAGTTGAGACGGGCGAAATTCGCGCCTACTAGCATAGAGATCGCGAATTTGCATCTTCCAGTTTCAACCGGGCAACGAGGGCATACCAAGCCGGAAGATTGACGGACTACGTAGTCCCGCTCTTCTGTGGATATAGAATACAGCGAATGTTTTCGTTGCTGATCCGGCCGTTCGGGTTTTGATAGCAAACCCAGGTCCGGTCAGAGGGAACGGGTGTGAACTTATCCTTCTCGACAGCGGCCTCTATTCCTTCTATGTTCACCACAATCTTCTTCCCGGTATCCGACTTGGCGATTATCTTCACGGGCTGCGGCACACAATCACCGTTTCCGCAACATTGCCTCCAGATCGGCAGCCCTTCCAACTCCGGCTCACCCACTTTGTGACCCCAGGAATCGGGCGGTAACAAAACTCCAGAGCTTGAAAATGCAACGCTTATGAGAAAACTGCAATAGATGAACCGAGTCAGTCGACATTTCATCTTTATCTGCTCACGGATATTACCGCTCCTCGGGAAGTCAAACAACTGCGGCTGAAACGGCTTTCAAAGGACGGCACCTACCCGTACGTCCACGTTAGCACTATGGAATTTGCGGACAAGACAATTAAAAAACCAGCGGGTGGATACTCCCCCATCCAATCCTATGCTGCACTAGGCCACAGCTAATTGTCCCTGTCATTCTGTCACTCGGACGACGATCGAGTGTCAATTGTCACAGCAATCTGTAGAAAATTCACAGACTTACCCTTTGGAGTACTTATTGCTTTGAAACCGTTTATCTTTTCAAAGGGGGACAAAATGCCAAAATCTGCTGACAGAGAACTTCAAGCCGGGCTCCTAAAAGAGATCTACGAACTGAACGCTAGAAAGCGGAAATTGGAGGACGATATCAGGAGCCTCGATGCAGCGAACAACTCTATACAAGAGACGGCGGCCCTGCGGGATATCGAAGCCTACAAAAGTCAGCGTCCCCTGCACGCGAAGTTGCCCTCCCATTAACATGCTCTAGTACAATTCTTCCCTCACTCGCGCATTACTTCCCGCGGGTGTCTCAGATGCTCGTCGAGCGTCCATTCGACACAAACTCCTTTAGGTCTGCAAGGCCAGGGCTATTTGGGAGCCTCCTTCCCTTTGCTGGGAGAGTTTGAACTTTTACCACCTTCCTCAGTTGACCTTCTTCATCATTTTTTTTCAATCCTGACGGAAGCTCGCCTTTTCTTACCTCTAAGGATCCCAGGGGCAAAATTTGCGAGCCGAAGCAGACGGGCGGCGTTGCCGCCGAGAATCTTTTCTTGGTCATTGCGACTCAGCTTGAGAGCGGTAACGACTTTAACCGGGCGGTTGTAGCCCATATCAAAGCAGTAATCGCTTCCGATCATCACACGGTCGACTCCAACGAGCTTGATGAGGTAGTTGAGTGATTCTGGTGCGTGGCTGATCGTATCGTAGGTGAAGCGCCTGAGATAGCTCGACGGCGGCTTCTTCAAAGCCTTGCACTCCTGTCGCACCTTCCAACCATGGTTCAGGCGGCCGATGAGATAAGGAAGCGCGCCTCCGGCATGCGGGAGACAAACCTCGAGCTTCGGAAAACGATCGAGGAGTCCGCTAAAGATTAGGTTGGCGGCGGCTACCGCCGTATCAAACGGATTTCCCAGAAGGTTATGCAGGTAATAGCTCGTAAGCCGCTGCGACCCAATGACGTTGAGCGGGTGGAGAAAGATCGGGACTCTCAGGGCATCAATGCGTTCAAAGACAGGGAGGAAGGAAGGATCGCTCAGCTCTTTTCCCCGAACGTTCGTGCCGAGATAGATGCCGCGGCAACCGAGCTCGGTAACCGCCCGCTCTACCTCGCCGACAGCGGCCTCGGGATTTTGCAGAGGAAGGGTTGCCAGGCCGACGAAGCGGTCGGGGTGGGCGCGAGTGGCTTCGGCTATCGCATCGTTAACGAGCCTGGCTAGTCGCACAGCGAGAGTACCATCCGCCCAGTAGACCATCGGCGGCATGAGCGAGAGGGCGTGGACTGTTATGCCCTGGGCGTCCATCGTTTTCAGCCGGAGATCCAGGTTGTGGTAATGGGCTGTGATGGGGCCGATCGGGAACTGGCCCGCCAGGATCATCGGTCCGTTCGGACCCGAACGCAGGCGTACTCCATGAGGTTCTCCTTCCGTCTCGATGAGCCGGAGATAACCCTGAGGGACAAAATGGGCGTGAATGTCGATGGTTGAATTTGCCTGCTGTAAGCGGCGTGCTGAGAGATTGGCGCGCTTCCGTCCGCTTGGTGTTGTACGCCGACGCCTCATCAGTTTCATTGTCGATCCGCGTTCACCAAAAAAAGTTCAATGATGCGCGGCTCCTCTTGATGCCCCTATGACTCCAAACCAGAGTCAGTGTGCCGCGCGAGGGGCTTCGAAGCGAAGCCTTATAAGTTTTTTTTCTTAGCTTCTTCGAAACGTCTCTCGGCTTCTTCGGCGCCTTCAGCGCGGTTGTAGTCTTGGTCTAGGTCGCCGTCTCCCGCGGGACTCTTTACCGTAAAGAAAATTGCCGGACCGCCGATGGCGCGGCTTCTATGGTTGGTAAAGCGTGGGATGTGGATCAAGTCGCCGCGTTCGCAGATGCGTTCTTCATCACCGAGGACAAAGTGGAGCTTGCCCTCAAGAACGAGTGTGAACTGTTCTTCGTTCGGGTGCATGTGCAGAGGCGGGCCTTCTTCGTCGGGTTTGGTCACGATTCCCGCCTTCATGAACTCACCGACAGCAGTCTGTACGAACTGTTCTGGGTTTGCCGTGCTAGGGTTCTGTTGCATTTCCGCAATCTTATAAAAAGGCATATTCTCTCCTTCCTTTCAGAAGAATTGATTTTGCAATGAGTGTATTAGCCGATCACCATCAAATCCCCTTACTCCAAGGTAGAAAGGATGTCCAGCCGGTCCGGATCGCACGCCGCTTGCCTCTTGACACAATTTGTTTCTTCTTGGATATTCTCGGCTGGCTTCGAGCGAGGAATTTTGTTGCGGGGGAGAGGCGGGCTTGATGCTTCCTGCAGCGTTAAAAAATTTCCGAATTTAATTAACTTCACAGATTAGGAGGGATTTATGAGACGAATGTTGGTAGTGAGTCTGCTGGTGAGCTTCTTGATGATCCCGTTGGTCGCTTCGCCCGCGCGATCGCAAACAAATTTCTATGAAGGGAAGACCGTCACCCTGATCATCGGGGCGAAAGGCGCCGGTAGTCTGATTGCAGCCACGCAGATCGTGGCCCACCATCTTGGAAAGTACATTCCGGGAAAGCCTACGGTAATCGTTCAAGAGATGCCGGGGGCGGCACATCTGCTCGCTACCAATAACGTTTTCAACGTGGCCAAGCCGGATGGATTGACCATCTTAGCTTCCAACCCAAACGTTGCCATTGCTCAACTCGCAAAAGTAGAGCAGGTTCGCTTCGACGTGCGCAAGTTTCATTGGCTCGGGTCAACGGGAGCTGATGGCGTGGCGCTTTCCATTAGAACCGATTTACCCTACAAGAACTTCGAGGATATTCGGAAAGCCAACCAAGACCTCATTGTGGGCACGACCGGCCCAGGGTCAAACGCTCATGATTTTCCGCTCCTCCTGAAGGAATTTGCCGGCGCCAAGTTCAAGCTCGTCTCCGGTTATCCTTCCAATGGGGACGTCATGTTGGCGCTTCAACGTAAAGAAGCCGACGTCTGGGCTGCCCTCGCTACTACGATCAAGCTCGCTGTGGATCAAGGTGTCGTGCGAGCCATCGTGCGGGGTCGGGTAGCAACGCCGGGGTTCGAGAATCTGCCGGTGGACGAAGATCTGGCAACCAGCTCACTCGGTAAAGCGATCATGGGAATCAAGGCAGCCCCGCTGGCCATAGGCCGGGCTTTCGCAGTCCCACCGGCGACGCCAGCGGATCGAGTAGCTACTCTGCGAGAAGCCTTTGCGAAAATCATCAAGGACCCTGAGTTTCTCGCCGAGGGCAAGAAAGCAAAGATCGACTTCAACTACATCTCAGCCGAGCAAGTGCTAAAAGATTTTACCGCCCTACTAAACCAAACGCCTGAAGTTCTGAAGGAGATGGGCAAATACATAAAGCTCGAGGGCTGAACGATTTTACATTTTGGATTTTCGATTTTGGATTCATAAACCCGGATTCGTCGACTCCGCTAATCGAAAATCCAAAATCGGCAATCTAAAATTGCTTGACGATGTTTGACGCGCTGATCAACGGCCTTTTACTGGTTTTACAGTGGAAGGCCTTCAGCCTGATGATGGTCGGGATGGGTTTGGGCTTTGTCGTGGGTCTACTTCCCGGCATCGGCGGCGCAGCTACGCTGGCGCTGATGCTGCCTTTCATTTTCAAGATGAGCCCGGCTGAAGCCTTCGCCTTCCTGCTCGGGATGCACTCCGTTGCAGCTACAACCGGCGACATCACTTCAATCCTCTTTGGCGTTCCCGGTGAGGCGATATCTGCGGCCACAGTCGTGGACGGCTACCCGATGGCCAAGAATGGAGAGGCCGGGCGAGCCCTCGGCGCTGCGCTGATGAGCTCTTTGGTGGGAGCCTTGATCGGAGCGCTCGTTCTAGCTCTTGCAATTCCCATCGTTCGTCCGCTGGTTCTTAGCTTCGGCTCGCCGGAACTGTTGATGCTCGCTCTCATGGGGATCGCCTGCATTACTTCTCTCAGCGGTTTGGGTGCGCGGGGCCAGATCAGAGGATTTGCCATGGGGTTTCTCGGTTTGCTGCTGTCCACGATCGGTCAGGAGCGCCAGTCCGGCGCGCTACGATTCGACATGGGCCTGATGTATCTCTGGGACGGCCTCGATCTGGTGCCGGTCCTGGTAGGAATATTTGCCATTCCGGAGATCATTGACCTCGCGGTGCGCGGGACAGCCATCGCGGGAGAAAGGCAGCCGGAGAATCTACAGGCCGGTGTTGTCGAGGGGATCAAAGATACTTTTCGCCATTTCTGGCTGGTCGTGCGCTGCTCGGCGGTCGGCGTATTCATCGGCATTTTGCCTGGAGCCGGAGGTGGCGTGGCTCAATGGGTGGCTTACGCCCACGCGGTCCAGAGCGCCAAGGACGCGAAGGACCGCGAGCGTTTCGGCAAAGGCGATATTCGCGGGGTATTGGGCCCGGGCGCGGCAAACAACTCAAAAGAAGGGGGAGAACTCATCCCTACCGTCGCTTTTGGTGTGCCAGGGGGCGGCGCGATGGGGATTCTACTCGGCGGCTTTCTAATTATGGGTCTCACTCCTGGCCCTGATATGTTGACTAAGCACCTCGCGCTCACCTTTTCGATGGTCTGGACTCTAGCGATCGCCAATATCATCACAGTGCTTTTGTGCCTCGCTCTTCTCGGTCACCTGGCGAAGTTGACTTATATCAGAGGCGGACTGATCATCCCGTTTGTCCTTTTTTTAGTCTTCGTGGGAAGTTACACTGCAAACGGACAAATCGCCGACTTGATTGTAACCTTCATTTTTGGTTCGCTCGGCTATCTCATGGTGCTCTTCGGCTGGCCGCGACCACCCTTCGTTCTGGGGTTTGTGTTGGGAAAGCTAGTCGAGACGTACCTTTTTATATCGGTAAGCAGATATGGATTCTCCTGGCTCAGCCATCCTGTGGTTCTCGTCTTGATTTTTCTCACCGGACTCGTGATCGCCTATCCCTTCATTCAAGAGCGGCGCAGCAGAAAGCGCGAGGGCGTTGGTGCAACTTAAGCTGCGCTCTCTTTTCAGCCTCTCGCTTATGGTCGTGGCCGCTTACGCGGCGATCACGGCGCGGCGCTGGTCTTTCAAGACCTCACTTTTTTCGGCAGAGATGAAACGACCAGCGGTCCTGCCGTGGAATTGGAGCTCTCGACCCATGTGGATCCGGCGCTGGCGCGCACGCGGGTTGCCGGAATCTTAACCTGGATCGCCGGCTTCATTCTGCTGGTTTTTCTGGTGGGCTTTCCCGTCGCCGTCCCGGCCTTTATTTTTTCTTTCTTGATGTTGCAAAGCCGAGTAGGATGGCGCCTGTCGCTCTCTCTGACGGCGGTAGCGTGGCTATGTTTCTATGGTCTCTTTCAGTGGCTGCTCAATCTGCCGTTCGAAGAGGGATTCATCCAATCCTTGCTCGGCATCTAATATGGTTAGCGGGCTTAATTGGCCGATGGTCGTAAGCATTCTGCGCAACCTGATCAGCAACGATCTGTGCGCTTGCGCCCCGAGTCGCCAACGCAACGTTGACACAGAAGCATCTTATTCGATACTCTCCGCCTGAAACGATTCGCAGTCAGCCGTCAGTCGAAAGTTGAAGGCTATTTTCCAAATTTGCAGCGCAGTGGATCAAAGAATCCTGCGCTGGTTTAATTTCTCGCAAGCACACGCCTAAGGAGGATTGCTATGGATAAGCGAATTGCAATAGTGCTGATGGCCTTCATCCTCGGTGCCACCATGTGGGAAAGGTCTGGCCAGGCGGGCGCGTCGAGCGCTGCCCTCACCAAGTTGGCCTTCGGAATGCCTACCACGCCTCCCAATCTGGTTCACATCGGCCCATGGGTGGCAAAGGAGCAGGGCTTTTTTGTCGAAGAAGGGCTGGATGTGGAAATCACGACGTTCGAGGGCGGTATCTATGTGATCCGCAACGTCGTAAACGGCGCGCTCGATGCCGGGGGCGGCGCGGGATCGGGAGCCATCATCTCGGCCGCAAAAAAAGCGGGAATCAAGGCGATCTACGCTCCGGCTCCAAGATTCAGCTCAACTCTGACGGTGCGCTCGAACATCAAGACGCTCCAGGACCTCAAAGGGAAGAAGTTCGGCGTGCAGGAGATCGGTGGCTTCGCCGACGTTCTCAGCCGGATGGTGCTGGCGAAGGCCGGCATCAAGCCCGATGAAGTGACCTTCGTTCCGATCGCCTCAGCGGACGTGCCTCCTTTGCTCGCCGGCCAGATCGACACCGCCGTGCTTCATGTCGATCAGTTGATGTTGGCCCGCCAGAAAGACCCCTCGTTTCACCCGTTGGTAAAGTTCTGGGAGCTGGACCCGAACCAGCTTTTTCTCGTCGTGGTCGCCCCCGAGAAAAAGCTTGCCGCCGAGCCAGCCAAGTACCAGGCACTGGTTCGGGCGTTGGTGAAAGCAAACCGATTTGTCTACGCCAACAAGGCTCGAGCCGTTGAGATCGCAGTCAAGTACGCGAAGATTCCACGCGATGTGGTCGAGCAGGCGTACGACGAGCTGGTCAAGGGCAAGGTCTGGGCCCAGAACGACGGGCTGCCCCGGGAGAAGGTGGAGTACAGCATCGAGCGGATGGTGAAAGTCGGCAACATCAAGCCCGAGGAAAGGCCGAAGCACGAAGACTTTGTGGCGGTCTCGATTGTCGAGGAAGCGATGAAGCGCTTCCCCCGCCTGCCCGACTACGATTGATTGACGACCGGTTGAATTCTATTTCCGCCTAGCTCGGATTCTCCCTTGGCGCCCTTTGCGTCTTTGCGCGAGATGCCCTCTCCCTTTGCGCCTCTTCCTCCGTGTGCTTCGTGTCCTCCGTGGTCAAAAAGTTTATCATCACGAAGAGCACGAAGGTGACGAAGTTTCTAAGTCATCGCGCTAAGCACCAAGACCGCAAAGAATGGCTCTAGCTCTTTTTCGGTGGAATCACCGGAAGCAGCAAGTAAGAGGCCTTGTCTCCGCCGGCGTAGATTGTATTCTCGGCGCCGAGGTTATAGTCCGCCTGGTAGTGGGTGTAGGGCGCGCTGCCGACGCCGTCACGCGGCTGGATGTCGAGGCGGAGCCGGTGACCCTTCCCGAGAACGATGGAGGTGGGCCAGATCTCGACCTGGCACTCCACCGGCTCACCGGGCTTGAGCCACCACCGCTCGTCGTGCGCATGGTACGGGCGGTACGGCAGCAAGCGCTCGGGGTCGAGCTTGCGGTGCGAGGCGCGGAGCCATCCTTTTGTCAGCGGCACCGGCTGGCCCTGCGACCCGACCTCGAACACGTCCTTCCCATCCAGCCCGATGTTGCGCAACGTCGCATAGATGTCCATGTCCTCCGACGTGCTCGACACCCACAGCGCCAGCACGATCGGTCCGGTGATCTCGGTCTCCTGCTCCATGAGTGGCGTCTCGAACGAAACGCCGGCGCGCCCGGCGCCGCCGTGACCGTGCGCCGCCACCGAACCGCCACTGGCCGGGTAAGTAAGCTTGCGCGAGTCTTGCGGCGGCGTCGCTGCGAGCCGGCCCTCCGTCGCGTCCGCGTGTCCCGACGGCTCGCGCTCGATCTTGAGATACATCTTGCTCCACTGCGTTCGGGCGATCGGCCACTCGTTTTCGAAGCGGAACTCATACCGCCCTCTACCGCCGCCGGTGCGGATCTCGAGCTTGACCGGCGGCTCAGCCATGATCCCGGTGTCGATGCCCTTCAGCCAGTAATCGAACCAGCGGAGCTGATCCATCCGCCCTTCCTCCGAATAGAAGGCATGGAAGTGCGTGCCGCTGTGAATTCTCAGCTTCTTGTGCTTGGAGGCGGCGAGCATGAAGGCCTCGGTGTTGCCGCGCAGGTGCAGAGCGAACGAGGTCCAATTGCCGGCACTGTAGAGCGGCACCGTGATCTTCTCCCAGCGGGCGCTACACATGCGCCAGTATTCGGAATCGAGGTTGTGGCTCATGTACTGCCACAAGAGGTCGTTGTGAAAAGCGTCCGGGTTGTAGCTGCGCGACTTGCCGAGCAGGTGGTGCGCGGTCTGCGTGGTATGCCAGTTGGACATGAAGCCCATCGCGAAGATGCCGCCGTGGTAGACCTGGTCGCGGTACTGGTCGGCCCGTCCTTCCCACGGGAGAATCGTTTTCAGCGACGGGGGCTGCAGATTCGCCAAGCGCCATTGAGAGGCCGCGTGGTACGAGAT
>VBKE01000297.1:0-1149 GCA_005879605.1 Deltaproteobacteria bacterium | reverse complement strand
GTAAAAGTCCAGCGCTTCCTGATACGAGCTGGGCTCCGATTGGCCGGGCGATTTGCCCGACCCGCGGGCGTCCACGCGCACGAGCGCATAACCGCGCGGGCACCACCAGAGCGGATTCGCCGTCTCCCAGTTCATGTAGGGATTGGGCTTTTCCTCCAGGTCCGCCGGCGGAATCCACAGCTTGTCTTTCTGGTAGACGCTGATGTTCATGATGGCGGGAAAGCGCTCGGCGCCGCCGTCAGGGCGGAACACGTCGGCGTAGAGTATCGCGCCGTCCCGCGTCGGGACCTGCACGTCCTTCTCGACGATCAGCTTGTAGTCGCGGGGCTGGGAAACGTTCATTTTAGATTTTAGATTTTGAATTTTCGATTAACGGTGGATCGAGACCCAAACTGTTTCATCGGTTTTCTTCTCCTAATCTAAAATCGGCAATCTAAAATCCAAAATCAGCTTCGCTTGTGGATTCCCGCGCCCGTCAAATAGTCGTAAAGGTTGGCGATGTTCAGCTGCATCACCCGGGGCGCCATGCCGTCCTGGCCGACGTCCATCGGATATCTCTCCGTCATCGCCGTGAGATTGGCCAGGCACTCCTCTTTATTCATCCCGCGCTCGATGCCGCGACGTACGTAGTCCGCCCATTCGCGGATGAACGCGCCCTGCTCGTCCAGATATCTCTTATCGGACACCGGCCCGTGACCTGGGACAAACGTCTCCTCTCGCAGCGCGCGCAGAGATTCGAGTGCTTTCAGCCAATGCTCCGGGTTAGCTTCTTGGAGCCAGGTCTGCACTTTGCAGAAAATATTGTCGCTGGTGAAGACAACGCCCTCTTCGACAACGATCACCGCGGCTTGATACGCGGTGTGGCCGGGCATGTGGACCATGCGGAAGGTATGATTGCCGACATGCAAGGTCATTTCGCTCTGAAAAGTGATCACCGGCGCATTGGGTTTATAGTTTTCCAGAAGTTTTGGCTCCTCCGGTCCGAAGGAGGCCACGCGCGCAACGTGCGCGGCCAAATCAGTGCCGAGGATTCGGGATCTCACTCCTTGTTGCGCAACCACAGGAACGTTGAAGAACGCGTTCCCGGTCCAGTGATCGCCGTGGGGCTCGGTGTTGATGATGTAGCGGAGCGGACCGCGCCGCTCGATC
>VBKE01000571.1:242-2119 GCA_005879605.1 Deltaproteobacteria bacterium | reverse complement strand
CAACTTTTGAGCCTCAGCTAAATGCGCTTTGTTTTTTGCCACCTTGATGAAATTTCTATACACCTGTGACAGGTCAGCAAAGGGCTTAAGACTCGTCACCACGATCCTGCCTCCTGGCTTAAGGAGTTTAACCATCTCGCTTATAGTCTCTGCGGGACTGCGTACGTACGAAATGACAAGGTTGCAACAGAGTTTGTCAAATGTATTCTCTTTGAACGGCAAAAGCGCTTCCAGGTCGGCAAGAAAATATGAGCCGATCAGTAGCCGCCCATTCGCCGCGAGATCCCGTGTTTGAACAAATTCCTTTTCAATATCATCGTGGGAGTGTCTAGCTTGAAGCAGCGCCTCCTGGACAAAATCCAGTCCAACGTACCGAAGAGATTGATACCAACCTGGGAATATCGGCTGTTTCTTTGCAGCATAAAGAAGTTTAACTAGCAGGAACATTCCAAAATTGCCGATGCCACACCCAGCATCAAGAATGCGTTCCTGAGGTCTAACCTCTCCCAGCAGCAAATAAACCAGATTCATCAGGTCCCAGTAATCAGGGACATTGACTACAAAAGAGTACTTGTCCAAATAGCTTTTCCAGAATTCGCGTTCCTCTTCTTTGCTGGTCTCATGAAGGATCTTGTTTCTTTTCTTTTCTTTTCGGACCCGAAACCCAATTTCCCGGAGATTAGGCTGCGTGATGTGATCAAACCTATCTTCGCCTAAGAGGAAAAGCGTAGCGTAATGAACAATTCCACTTAAAGCTTTCCGTGATACGGCAGGATTTTCATGTAGTTCATGCATCGAGTCTTCCAAGATTTGCAAATCCATCCGCTTTCCTGAAACGGCGTAGATAGCCTGCCATACGTCGTCTAATTCTACCCACGGATCTTTTGCCGCAGCAAAGAAAACAACCGGAGCATCAATATACCTCATGTCCTCCAGTGTGGTTTTAAGATCTTCGTAATGATTCTCAATTGCTGAACGTAGAAAAGAATCGGCGTCGACCTGAAATCCTAAAACATCCATTATGCCTACCGGCAAACCGTTTTTCGCCCGCTGAAGATAGTCCTCTTGATAGATAGCAAAAAGAGTCTTTCGAAGATCAACTACACTTACGAGGTTCAGGAGAAGCTGAATCCGATGGTCTTCCCTTGCGGCACGAAGCAAGGCGCGTGAGGCAAGGCTACTGGCCACAGCCCCAATCTTTTTTGGGCTGAACCGATGATGGAGATAACCGATGCTAGACAGAATATCATCCTTCATCCTCTCAAGCGTCGTGTGGAGAATATCGCCGTCGCTCTCTCCAACATGATAAGAGTAATCGAAACGTAGCGTGTGTAAACCATTCTTTGCTAAAAAATAAGACTCGGCTAAAACTTCAGTTTTGGTTTCACCATATCCAGGCAAAACTATCATCCACTTATCTGTGCCAGGGATACCTACCGGGTAGTCATGGAACCCTACGAGTCGCATTTCCTCCTTGTTACGGAAGGTAACTAACTCGGTTCCTATTATTGTTTGACTTTTGTTCTTAGTCGAAGCGTTTGCCTCGGAGTCAGTAATTTCACAGGTAGTAAAGCTTGATTTCATAGCAGCGTAAAGATTAGAGAAATGAAATTTGAAGCAACGAACATGTTATCAGGTAAGCCGCATATTAGAATTTTTCATTAGCCAGGCGTCAATCATTTTCTTCTTAAATCGCCATTGATTACCAACTTTAAACGCCGGGATCTTTTTCTGCGTCACCAAACGGTAAACCGTAAACTTGTCGATTTTGAGGTAACTCGCCACTTGCTCAGCTGTTAAAAGTTTTTCTTGCATAGATTGATTCCTTATGGCAAACTTTGGCGCTAATTGGCATTGGGTGGTATACAAGACTGAAC
>VBKE01000571.1:0-212 GCA_005879605.1 Deltaproteobacteria bacterium | reverse complement strand
AAACATCGGATACAGATCGCTGTCTTATTTTTGTGTGTACATTTGGGGCTGGTTTGGGGAGGCGTGTCGTTCGCAGGCGGTTATGCAATTCCACCGCAAACTGCAAAAGCACAGTCCATGGGAGGCGCTGCGACGGCAGGCGTAAATGATCCCTCGGCTGTCTATGTCAACCCTGCTGCGCTTACTCAAGTAGATGGTAACCAAATTCTTGC
>VBKE01000147.1 GCA_005879605.1 Deltaproteobacteria bacterium | reverse complement strand
TGCTGCAGGATCGAACTGAATGAACGACGCTTCAGGCGAATCTCGCCGAATTTTGTAGATGGACATATCTCCAAACGGAACGGGCCTGTCAGCCCATAAGTTTAGGCCGGGATTATCCGTTCCGAATACTGGGCGAGCATCGCGGGCCCTAAACGGCGTCTGCGAGCCGGTATAGCAAGACCTCCGTTTCCTCGAATCCAAGACACGCATCGGTGATGCTCTGACCGTACGTTACGGGTGCATCCTGACGTCCAGCGACAAGGTGGCTCTCGAGCATCAGCGCTCGAATCGGCGAAACTTTCAGGTTCCCCATGATCGTGTCCGCCACGTCGATCTGTCGGGCCGCATCTTTCTCGCTGTTGCCGTGGCTGCAGTCCACCATGAGGACCTCGGGAAGCTCGGCCGCGCGAAGCAGTCGAACCGCACTTTCGATGGAGGCAGCATCGAAGTTGGGCCCGGTCTCACTACCGCCACGGAGCACAAGGTGAGCGTAGGGATTGCCGGTGGTTTCCAGGATGGCAGGTGCGCCTTCCTTGGTGAGAGACGGGAAGAGGTGTCGGCTGCGCGCAGCCTGTATCGCGTCCACGGCGATCTGGACGTTACCGTCTGTGCGGTTCTTGATGCCGACCGGCATCGACAAACCCGACGCCAGCTCTCGGTGTACTTGGCTTTCCGCGGTGCGGGCTCCGATCGCACCCCAGCTGATGAGGTCGGCATAGAACTGGCCAAAGGTCGTATCGAGAAACTCGGTCCCGGCGGGGACCCCCAGCTCCAGAACATCGGCGAGCAGTTGCCGAGCCAGGCGTAGGCCCTTGTTGATGTGGTAGGACTCATCTAGGTCCGGATCGTTGATGAGTCCCTTCCAGCCCACGACCGTTCGCGGCTTTTCGAAGTAGACGCGCATGACAACGAGAAGCGCATCGGATAGCGCGTCGGCGATCGGCTTGAGCTTGGTTGCGTACTCGAGTGCGGCCTTGGTGTCGTGTACGGAGCAAGGCCCGACTACCACGAGGAGCCGTTCATCCTCGCCATCGAGAATCGCCTCGATCGCCCGGCGCGCCTCGTATACTCTCGTTGACGCGGTGTCGGTGAGCGGGATCTCCTCGGCGAGTATGGCCGGCGAGAGCAGTGGCCGGGTTTTGACGATACGTAGATCGTCAGTCTTCATAGCCCGGTCCGCAGGAAAGAACCGAAGAATTTTCGAAACAGCCGCGCGTCGCCGCTCTTCGAAAACCCAAGCGGCTGGCGGAGGGATAAATTGCACAACTATCCCGCATTTTGGATAGAGAGTACCCGAGTACGGGAAATTATGTCAACCAGGCCAGGAACAGCCGAACCGTCAAGTCCGCGGTCTGAAATTCGAGGACGTAACGGGCACGACCATGAGCGAAAAGCTCGATAAGACCGGGTTTGTCGGCGGGCTTTATAAAATAATCGAATACTCAGGCAACGGATGCCGCTCCAGCGGAGCAGGCCGGGCTTGTCCTCCGCCTTGAATTTCCCGTAATTTGGTTGTAGCAACTCAGCCGCAAATTTGTTAGTTAAGGCATCGCATCGAGCTTGTCGAGGGGAAAGGCGATGAGATCAATTCTCGTGGTCGAAGACGATGCGATGGCCCGAAAGAATATCTCGACCTTCTTAACCGGAGAGGGTTACGAGATAGACCAAGCCAGTGATGGAATGGAAGCGCTCGAAAGACTGAAGCATCGCAAATTTGATCTGGTGCTTTCGGATATTGTCATGCCCCATATGAACGGACTGGCTCTGATCGACCAGGTTTGTTCCAACTGGCCGCAGATTCGCATCATCGCTATGACGGCCTACTTCCAGACGGGTTCGGAAAAAACCTTCTGGGTAGCGGGCGCTGATGATTTCATCAGAAAGCCGATCGTGCTCAGCGATCTTTTATCCAAGATTCAGCGTGTCCTACAGTCAAAAAATTCCCAACCGTGAAAAGCGCATTCCAAAGGGTTCAAACTTTATCCCGATCAACGCCTCGGCTAAAAAGAATCGGCCGCGAATACCAGGACCCGTGGAGAATTCACCCGATGGTCCCGAACCAGTTGCGGGTCAGGAAATCGTCCATGGTTCCGCCGATCAAAATCATCAACCAAAAGAATCCCGCGCCGGCGAAAACCCACGTGAGCCGACTACTGTAGCGCGCGTGCATGAAATAGAGGATTACGAGCAGCGCTTTAAGGACGGCAATCGCGAGGGCGATAACGGCGTTCAAACCTCCGCCAAGGTCCATAAAGGCAACCCCGGTCGTAGTTAGGGTCAAGGCGATGAGCGAGCCGAAGATCACCGCATAGAGCTTGACGGAAAGCACATGCCCGCTGCTCATAGATGTCTCCCCACGAGATAAAGCAACGGAAAGAGAAATATCCAGACGATATCGACAAAATGCCAATACAGGCCAACCAGCTCGACCGGGGTATGGTAGACAGCCGAGAAACGGCCGCGCCGGGCTTTGATGATCAAAACGGTTAAAAGACCGATGCCGATGATCATGTGCAGGGCATGCATCCCGGTCATGGCGAAATAAAAGGAAAAAAAGATCTCCGCCGGACGCGCCAGGGACGCTTCGTAATTAAAAGCCGCGCCGGGCACCAGATGCTCCTCGAACTTGAAATAGTATTCCGTGAATTTGATGCCGAGAAAAACTGCGCCGAGCAGAATGGTAAGCAGCAAGAAGTTAATAATCGGCTTGCGTTCGCCGAGTTGCGCGCTGCGCACGGCGAGGGCCATCGTAAAGCTGCTGCAGATCAGCACCGCCGTGTTGATCGTTCCAAGCCAGATATCCAAGTGATTGCTCGCGCTGGCGAACGCCTGCGGGTAAGCGTTTCGGTAGAGCGTGTAACCCGTGAACATCCCGCCGAAGAACATCACCTCCGTCCCCAGAAACACCCACATGCCGATCCATGAAGCATCGTGCTGCTGCTCGATGTCGTCGAACTGATGAGCTTGGACTATGCTTAGGTCAGACATGGGCCGGCTTCCCGAACGTATAAATCTCTTCGGGCTCCTTTTCGTAGGCGTAAGCTCCTTCGGTTACGATCGGTGTTCTATCAAAATTGTCGGTCGGCGGCGGTGAGGCAGTCTGCCATTCGAGACCTCTCGCGCGCCATGGATTGGCGCCGGCAACGGCTCCATAGCGTAAGGACCACATTAGATATAACAACGGCAAAACGTAGCCGACCGCGAGGATCGAAGCGCCCGCCGTCGACATGACATTCAGGACTTGAAACTCGGGCGGGTAGACGTGGTAGCGCCGTGGCATGCCCAGATAGCCGAGGATAAATTGCGGGAAGAAGGTGAGGTTAAAGCCGATAAATATAACGAGTGCGGCAATCCTGGCCCAGACTTCCGGATAGGTTCGTCCGGTCATTTTGGGCCACCAGAAGTGAATGCCCCCCAGATAACCCATGACCGCGCCGCCGACCATGATGTAATGGAAGTGAGCGATCACGAAATAAGTGTCGTGAACGTGGATGTCGATGCCAAGGGTGGCAAGAAACAAACCGGTTAGCCCGCCGATCGTGAACAAGCCGATAAATCCTAGTGCGTAGAGCATTGGCGCATTGTAGGAGACCGAACCTTTATGAAGCGTGGCGGTCCAATTAAAAACTTTGATCGCCGAGGGAATGGCGACGAGAAAGCTGAGCAATGAAAAGACCATGCCGGCGTGAACCGATTGTCCGGCGACGAACATGTGATGGCCCCAAACCAAAAAGCCGAGCACGGCAATGGCGAGGCTGGAGAAGGCAACGAAGCCGTAGCCGAAGACCCGCTTGCGGGAGAAGCATGCAATCAGCTCGCTCACGACACCCATCGCCGGCAGAATCATAATGTAAACCGCCGGGTGCGAATAAAACCAGAAGAGATGTTGAAACAGCAGCGGATCTCCGCCCAGCGCCGGATCGAAAATGCCTAGATGGAAGATCCGCTCCAGCCCAACGAGCGTCAGAGCAATCGCAATGACCGGAGTGCCCAGAATAAAGATAATGCTGGTCGCGTAATGGGCCCAAATAAACAGGGGAAGGCGAAACCAGGTCATCCCGGGAGCACGCATGGTGTGAATGGTGACGATGAAATTGAGCCCGGTTAGAATGGATGAAAAGCCGGTGATAAAGATGCCTACGACCGTCAGCGCGACGTGGGTGTTGGAATAGATGCTGCTGTACGGAGTATAAAAAGTCCACCCCGTATCGACACCGCCGGCCGCGGCGGCGGCCACCGTAAACAGCCCCCCAAGAATAAAGATGTACCAGCTCGCGAGATTGAGGCGGGGAAAGGCAAGGTCCCGGGCGCCGATCATCATCGGCACAAGAAAATTCCCCAAAACCGCCGGTATCGACGGAATTAAAAAGAAAAAGACCATCGTGACGCCGTGCATGGTAAACAATTTGTTGTAAGTCTCCGCCTGGACCAAATCCCCTTGCGGCGTGAGTAACTCCAAACGAATCAACGTGGCGAAAAAACCGCCGATAAAAAAGAAAAAAGTCACCGAAAGCAAGTAGAGCCAGGCAATCCTTTTGTGATCCGTAGTAAAAAGCCATGACCTGATGCCGTAGTTTACGTTCAGATAGTGTTCCCGGCGTTCCATGGATTGTTCATTCATTTTTGCGCTTGCGCTCCCTCCTGCCGATTCAGAGACTTGAGATAGGCAATAATCTGGAATATGCCATCTTCGCTGATCAGACCTTTGAAGGTCGGCATGATCGGCTGGTAGCCGGCCACGACTTTTGCCGACGGATTCAAAATCGACTCGCGAATGTAGGTCTCGTCGGCGACCATGGATTTACCTCCTTGGAGTTGCACCGTCTTGCCGAAAAGACCGACCAAAGAAGGTCCGCGGCCGGTATCGTTCTCCATATGACAAGTGGCGCAGCCCAAAGTCTGAAAAAGTTTTGCCCCCGCCGTCGCCATGGCAATACCGGTTGTGCCGCCGCCGAGCCATGTCTGGTATTGGGTCGGTTCCATCACGACAATCCGGCCGACCATACCGGAATGCTGAGTGCCGCAATATTGCGCACAGAACAAATGATATTCTCCGGCTTTGGTCGCCTCGAACCACACCGTCGTATAGCGTCCCGGTAACACGTCTTTTTTCACTCGAAAGGCGGGAACAAAAAAATCGTGGATCACATCCTGGGACGTCAATATCAGTTTGATCGGCCGTCCCAAGGGAATGTGCAACTCGTCGATTTCCGACTGTCCCTCGGGGTGCTGCACCTTCCACATCCATTGCTTGGCCACGACGTTTATTTCGAGCGAGTTGCTCGGCGGATGATAAGTGACAAAGAAAAGCTTGGCTCCCCAGACAAACATGACCATCGTCAATCCAAGCGGAATCACCGTCCACAAAATCTCCAGACGCAAGTCTCCCTCGATAGGTGCGGGTTGTTCATCTTCAGAACGGCGCCGGTATTTGATCGCGAAATAAACGATCAGAATACAAATCAACGCGGCGAAAAATAGGCTGACGCCAACGAGGAAGAAAAAGAGCGCATCCACACGGGCGGCCATGGTGGATGCCTGCTCGGGAAATAACGGAAAACCCAACCACGACATGGCGCCTAAGCCGTCTTCCCGCCTTCCGTAGCGTTGGAGCGCTCACGGCGCAGCATGATCAGAATGAACGCGCCCAAGATCACTACCGTGGCGGCGCCGGCAAGCCGTATGACGTTAGTAATCAGGAGCCCGTACTTTCCCGTAACCGGATCATAGTGGTAGCAAAAGAGCAGGAGCTGGTCGATCGGCGAGCCGATCTTACCGGCGGCGGCCTCAATGAGGCCTAAACGCAAATCACGCGGAGAAAAATCGATGCCGTAATAGTATCGTGCCGTTTTTCCTTTCGGCGTCAGAAGCACCATGCCGGTGGCATGGGCAAACTCGCCTGTGTGAGGGTCGTAAGTGTAGTGGAACCCGACGGACTGGGTGAGTTTTTGGATCTCGGCTTCATCGCCCGTGAGAAAATGCCATCCCGCTGCGGCGCCAGGCCTCGAGTACTGATCAATGATATCTTTCTTTTTGGCCGCGGCGAGGGCCGGGCCGTCATGCGCATCGATGCTCAGCGTGATTAGATCGAACTGGTTGCCGGCGTCAAAGGAAAGCGCCCGTAGCGATCTTACGACCCCATCCAACAGCAGCGGGCAAAGATCGCGGCATTTGTAATAAACAAACGTGAGGATGACGGGTTTTTGCTTGATGTAGTCCGCAAGCTGAACGGTTTTTCCGCTCTCGTCGCGAAAGGCCAGGCCGAGCGGTACCTGCTGGTTTAATTTCTGATCAAAGGCGACATCGCGGAGCGCGGCCGGCCTCGTACTATCATGCGCCCATGCTCCGCCGGAGAGAATCACAACCAGAGGAAGGGCCAAGTTAAAAATCCAGCGTGAAGAGCGAAACTTCGAGCTTTGAATGAACGGCAAGGGGCTTTGTGCCTGCGGTCTCGGAATTGCGTCAACCGTTTTATCGATCATCGCTGATTTCCTTGTGCAGCTTTGTTTTTTCTGCCCTGCGGTTTTTCCTCAATGGTTTTTCCACTCCCTTGTGGCCGGGCAGGTAGACCCTTCTGCGCGAGGATTTCTATCGCCCGGTCGACGGGAATGCGCACGATCCCCTTTTCTCGATCGACCCATTCGTAATTGTTTAGGGCTGCATCTTCCGCCGCTCTCATGGTTTGCAAATCCTGACCGGGATTCACCGAAAGCTTGGGTCCCGGCGTCGGTTCGCGGCTATACGAAAGCGGGCTCGGAGCTACCTGACTCGTTGTCTCTACAGTGTAAAAGTGGCGAAAGAGCGCAGCCGTGACGAGAACGGCGGCAATGATTATCACCGCTAACATAATTCCGAACAAGGCGACGTTTTTTGCGCTCAGGTCGCTGAGCTCGTGGCCCGCCTCCGCTGTTTTTGAAGGAACGTTTGCTTGATCCAACTTTACACGCCCTTTTCTTCCATGATGGCGACAAATCGCGGATCGCGGAACGGGAGCAAAGAATGCCCTTGCAGCTGCCAGAGAAATGCTGAAAACCAAATTCCTCCGATCGCGATGGGCGCGACGACACTCGTCCAATGG
>VBKE01000067.1 GCA_005879605.1 Deltaproteobacteria bacterium | reverse complement strand
TTTGACGCCCATCGGCGAGAGCGGCGACGGCGTCTCGGTATACGTCCTCTCGGTCATCGGCACTTCCCAGATTGTCGGCAGCAAGTAATCCATAAACGTCGACGTGAGGTACTGGCCGTTTTCGTCGTAAACATGCTCTTCGAGAACGGTCTGCCCCACACCTTGCGCCACCGCGCCCTGGATCATGCCTTCCACCACAGCGGGATTCAGTCTGACGCCACAGTCATCGGCGATGACGTATTTGAGCACTTGCACCTGGCCGGTGTCTCGGTCCACTTCCACCATGACGACATGGGCGTTGTTGGCCGCTGTGAGATCGAAGCTGCCGCGCCCCTCGGCATCCGGCAATTTGCGCTCCGGCGGATTGTAGGTGTAGCTCGCTTCAGGATTACCGTCGACGCCCGCGGGCAAGAGATCCGAGCGCGTCAGCATGACGGTGATGACTCGCTGCAGCGGCAGAGTTTTTTCCGGCGATCCTTTCACTCTTAGTTGGCCGTTGAAAAGTTCGATGTCGTCAACGTTGGCTTCCAAAATCACCCCGGCCACCTTGCGGAGTTTCTCGGCGATCCGATCGGCGGCGCCCAAAAGCGCGCCCGACAGCATGACGGCTTGGCGGCTGCCGATGGGCCCCGTACCCGGACCGGCGGAGAGGCTGTCTACTGCGATCACTTCCACGTCTTCCCGTTTGACGCCGAAGTAATCGGCCAAAAAATTGGTGGCAAACGTGTGCTGTCCCTGACCTTCCCAGGGGAAAGTCACTTCGCAGACGATCTTCCCGGTGGCGTCGATACGCACCCGCGCGCTCTCCGGCATCGAGGTGCCGAACGGCGAGTCGGGACCGAGCAAAGTAAACATGCTCATCGCCACGGCGCTGAGCTCGACACCGGTATATACGCCGATGCCCACTAGACGTCCCGCGGCGCGCGCGCGAGTTTGTTCTTCGCGCAGCGCCTGATAGCCGGCCATCTCCAGCGCCATGTTCAGAGTGCGCTCGTAGTCGCCGCTGTCGTAACGCGCGCCGTTGGGAGCCTCGTAGGGGAATTGTTCGGGACGAAGTAAATTACGCCGGCGAATCTCGACCGGGTCGAGTCCCAGTTTGCGCGCCGCCAGATCGACGCAGTGTTCCATCGCCAGGTTATGAGCTGGCACACCCCAGCCGCGGTAAGAGCCCTGCGGACACTTGTTGGTCGCCACCACCGTGAGATCATATTGTGCGTTGCGCATGCGGTAAGGCCCGGTGAATGCCGACAAAGGTTTTAGCGCTTTGCCGATCGCCACCGAGACTGCATGGGCGCCGAGGTCGTCGAGCACTTTGACGCGAAAGCCGGTAATCTCGCCGTCGCGCGTCAGCGCCATTTCCGCCGAGTAGATCCGATCCGGCCCGTGCGTATAGCTGCTTAGCAAGTGCTCGAGCCGGTCTTCGATCCACTTGACATGCCGCCCGCCGGCCTTGCGCGACAGCAATGCCATACGAATGATCGCGTGGGGAAAAATCTTTGTGCCGAAGGAGCCGCCGTGGGGTAGCGGCGTAATGCGAATTTTGTGCGCCGGCACCCGCAGGCCGCGCGCCACCGACGAAACGTAAAAGCCGGTGCCTTGGAAACCGCCCCAGGCATTGAGGGAATGATCGGGGCGCCACTGCACGATGCAGTTGCAGGTCTCGATCGGATTTCCGCTGGCCCTGAGCCAACGAAAATCGTCTTTGACGACGACATCCGCGTTGGCAAAAGCCTCGTCGACCGCACCGAAGGTAAAGAGCCGGTGGTAAATCAAGTTGGTGCCCTGGTGTTGCCAAATGACCGGGCTGTTCGGATCGAGCGCCTTCTCGGCATCTATGACCGGCGCGAGAATTTCATAGTCGACCTCGATCAATTCCAGAGCGTCCTCGGCGATGTAACGGCTCGTCGCCGCAACCGCGGCGACCGGGTCGCCGACGAACCTGACTTTATCGTGTGCGAGGCAATACCCCGCCCAACCGATCGGAAAGCCGTACACGGGCTCAGACCAATTCTTGGCGTCCTCACCGGTAACCACCGCGACCACACCCGCAAGTTTCTCGGCCTTGGATGTGTCGATGCGTTTGATGCGCGCGTGGGCATGCGGGCTGCGCAAGATCGCCGCGAACAGCATTCCCGGAAACGCAACATTATCGCCGAATTCTGCTCTGCCGGTGAGCAAGGTCGCATCCTCAATGCGCGCCGTGTCTTTGCCCAGGTAGCGCGGCTGACTGAGCGGGAGCTCACTCAAATCTCGCGGTACTTTCTTGCTCACGGGATACTCAAAAAAATATTAACCACGGAAAACCCAGCAAAGCCGCAATCGTGATTTCACCACAGAGACACAGAGTTCGCAGAGTTCGGAGTTTTTTTTTCAACAATCTTACTCCGCGTCCTCCGCGCCTCTGCGGTGAGTTCTCTTCGGACATAGTATTACGCGCGCGCTCCCTGCAATGCCTTCCATATCCGAAGCGGAGTCATGGGCGCCTCGGTAATGCGTACGCCGAGAGGCTCCAGCGCGTCGTTCAATGCGCACAGCACCGCCGCTGGAGTCGTGTGCAAAGCGCCTTCGCCTACGCCTTTGACTCCGAGCGGCGCGATCGGCGACGGCGTGCACATCTCGTGCTCCTCGGCCGCCGGCACCTCCATGATCGTCGGCATCAAATAGTCCATGTAGGAGGACGTAAGCATCTGTCCCTTGTCGTCATAAACGTATTCTTCAAGCAGCGCCGTGCCCACGCCATGCGCCATGCCGCCCATCAGCATGCCGCGCACGACGCTGGGATTGAGCCGCACGCCGCAGTCGTCGACCATGACGTATTTGAGAATTTTTACCTGCCCGGTCTCCGGGTCCACTTCAACCATACAGAGATGCTGGGCCCCGGCTGCGGTGACGCTATACCGGCCAAAGCCTTTTTCGTCTGGAATAGTCCGATCCGGCGGGTTCCACACGTAGGTCGCCTGCGGGTTGCCGTCGACGCCCTCCGGCAGCAAGTCAGGACGCGCCATCATGAACTGCGCTACCTGCGCCACGGCGAGCGATTTTCCCGGCGCGCCGCGCACGTGAAACTGCCCGTCGAACAGCTCGACGTCATCCGCGCTCGCTTCCAACATCACGGCGGCGGCGCGCTTCAATTTATCCGTCAGGCGTGCGGCCGCCCCAAGCACGGCGCCGGAGAGCGCAATCGCCATGGAGCTGGAGATCGGGCCGGTGCTCGGCTGCATGCTCAAACTGTCGACGGTGATCACTTGAATATCTTCCAGCGCAACGCCGAAATAGTCGGCTAGAATCTGCCTGACGAAGCTGTGCTGGCTCTGCCCTCCGGTAGGAAAGCCCAGCTCGGCGATAATTTTTCCGAAGGCATCGATGCGCAGGAGAATTCCTTCCGGTGACGATGTGCGGCTGAAAATGCGCGGCGAGGCGAGCGCCAGCATCGGCGGCCCGGTGAGACCGGGCTCGATGCTGCTGACGACGCCGATGCCGAGCAACCGTCCTTGGGCGCGCGCCACTTGCTGTTCGCGCCGCAGTTCATCGTAACCCGTCTTCGATAGGAGCAAACTCAAACTCGCCTCGTAATCGCCGCTGTCATAAACGTTGCCGGACGGCGAGACATAGGGAAATTGATCTTTCTGGATAAAATTGCGCCGGCGAACTTCGTTGGACTCCAGCCCCAGCTTCTTGGCGGCAATCTCGATAAGCTGCTCGATAACCCAGAAGTGCGGCGGTAAACCGAAGGCCCGCAGCGGCCCCTGCGGCGTCTTGTTGGTAATGACGCCTTTACAGGAATAATCGACGTTGGCGATGTGATAACAACTGCCGAGACAGAGCAGCGGCTTTAGCAGCATGCCGATTGCGAGCCACTCGGAAAAGGCGCCGAGATCATCGACAAGTTGCATTTTCATGCCTGCGATCGTGCCGTCGCGCTTGAGCGCCAGCTCGCAGTCGTAGTGGCGGTCCCAGGCGTGGCTGCTGTTGCCGATCAAGTGCTCGATGCGGTCTTCGGTCCATTTGACCGGGCGGCCGCCGAGCTTCTTGGCCATGAGCGCGATGAGCACCACATAGCGGGCAAAAGTCTTGACGCCAAAGCTGCCGCCCAACGGCGACTGGATGATGCGCACCTGCTGCGAGGGAATCCCCAAAGAGATCACCAGCGCCGGTAAGATCAGGTGCGGCGAGCGGTGACCGCCGCGCAAGGTCAGCATGCCGTTAAACGGGTTCCAGTCGGCGATGCAGACGCAAGTTTCGATCGGATTGCCGCTGCTGCGGTGCCAGCGGAATTGTTCGCGCACAATCAGATCCGCGCTCGCAAAGGCGCCGTCGACATCGCCGAAGACGAAGCGCCGATCATAGGCGACGTTGCTGTCTTTGCCTTCGAGGACGTTCGGTGCCGATGGCGATCCGGCTTTGAGCGCATCGACCACCGGCTCCAACGGTTCGTATTCGACGTCGATCAACTCCAGCGCATCTTCGGCGATGTAGCGGTCGCTGGCCGCAATGACAGCCACCGGCTCGCCGACCCAATGGGTCTTTTCCACCGCCAGCGCGTAACCGGTCCAGCCTTCGGGGACGCCGAACACGGGCCGCGACCAATCTTTGACTTCTTTTCCGGTCAGTACCGCCGCCACGCCGGGGAGCTTTTCGGCGCCCGAAGTATCGATCGACTTAATCCGAGCATGGGCGTGCGGGCTGCGTAGAATAGCAGCGTGAAGCATGCCCGGAGTACGAATGTCGTTGCCGTACTCTACCTTCCCTGTGAGCAGAAGCGGATCCTCCATCCGCGGGCTGTCTTTGCCGACGTAACGGGGTTGAGTGATGGGAAGTTGGCTTGGAAGTTTCGGCTCAGCGGTTGCCATCGCGTTTACTCTCGCTAGAGCGGTGTCTCAGAAATTCGGCGCATAATTCCGCGTCGCTTTGGACACACAAATCTCCCCTTCCCCTCTTTGCCAAAGAGGGGTTAACGCCTTCTCAGAAATCTTCCCCCTTTGAAAAAGGGGGACCGAGGGGGATTTGTTGAACATTGAAGTTGGACGTTGCGCAGTTCACGCGTTGCGCAGCCGCGATGCCGCCAATTTAACCGACTCCAAAATATCCTGGTAGCCGGTGCACCGGCAGAGGTGCCCCGAAAGCCACTCCTTGATTTCTTCTTCGTCTGCGTCGGGGTGTTTGCTCAGCAGCTCGTAGGTAGTCATCAGAAACCCCGGCGTGCAAAAGCCGCACTGCAGTCCGTGCTTTTCGCTAAAAGCTTCTTGGATCGGATGCAGCTCTCCGCTGGGCTTTGCCAGACCTTCCACGGTCATCAGCTCGGCGCCGTCGGCCTGCGCCGCGAGCATGATGCAGGAGCGCACGGCTTCGCCGTTCATCAGAATCGTGCAGGCACCGCACACGCCGTGCTCGCAGCCAACATTCGTGCCGGTAAGACCGAGGTCCTCGCGCAGGAAGTCGACCAGGGTTTTGCGCGCTTCGACCGTCTGTTCGTACGCCACGCCGTTCACGCGCACTTTGACGGTTCGAGTGGTTGCCATCGGATTCTTCCTATTGAATGTTCGACAGAAACTAGTTCAAAATTTTATCGCGCCAAGCACGCTGAACTCGCCAAGGCCTCTCCCAAACCCCGTGTTTTGTCAAATTCAATCTTGGCGTCCTTTGCGTTCTTTGCGCGAGATACAATCTTTTCCTATCTTCTTTTCGCCTGAAAAACTTCAAATACGTTTGGCTACTTTTCTGTTAGTTTCTGCAGCGCGGCGCGGAGCGCGCGCTTGGTCAAGGTCGCCGCGACGGCACGGCGGTATTCTTCGCTGGCATGAATATCGTTGCTGGGATCGATGCCCTGGCTGGCGCTTTGCGCTGCCGCTTCGAAAGCCGACTCTAAAGCGGCCTGTCCAATGAGCGCATCTTCCGCCGCTTTGACGCGTATGGGCGTCGGGCCCACTCCGAAGTAGACCAGCCGCGCCCGGCGGATAATTTGCCGATCCGAGTCTAACGCCAGGCCCGCGACGATGCCGGCGATCGCGAAATCGCCGTGACGGCGGCTGATCTCGAGCACCGACCATGCGCCGTCTTTGGGCGGCGCCGGGAAGCGCACCTCGGTAAGTATCTCGTTGGCCTCGAGAGCGGTGGTAAAAAAACTCTGAAAAAAAGCCTCGGCACCGACGGTTCGCGCTGCCTTCGCGCTGGTTAGTGTCATTTCCGCGTCGAGCGCCAGCGCCAGCGCCGGCAGCTCCGCCGCCGGGTCGGCGTGAGCGATGCTGCCGCAGATTGTGCCGCGGCTACGAATCTGCGGGTGGGCGATGTAATACGCGGCTTCCTGCAGAATCGGCACCCGCTCGGCGATCACCTTGTCTGTTTGCAAAGCACGCTGGCGCGCAAGCGCGCCGACGGCAATACCGCCATCGTTTGGCCGAACGTAATTGAGCTCTTTGATCCGGTTGATGTCGACGACGACATTGGGTCGCGCCAACCGCATGTTCAAAAGCGGCATCAAGCTCTGGCCGCCCGCGAGAACCTTGCAGTCTCCTTGATGTGTGTCGAGAAGCGTCAACGCCTCCTCGAGACTCCTCGGATCGTAATAGTCAAATTTTGCCGGCTTCATTTTAAATCTGGAACACTTGCTCGGTTCTCGCGCGGTATCTACTCAAACCGACGAATTTTCTCTGCGAGCCGCAAGGCGACTCTGCATGCATTGAAAGAACTGCCCCATTAATTGCTTGGCCACGCCTTCGAAAAGACGCTGGCCGACGCCGGCCATCACGCCGCCCACCTGGCCGTCGCCAGAAACATGCACCGCGGTCTGGTCGCCGGCTTCGTCCTGCAATGTGAGAGTGCCCTCACCGCGGACAAAGCCCGCCGCTCCCGAGCCCTCCACGATCAGCCGGTAGCTCCGCGGCGGCGCTTTCTCTTTCATCGAGATTTTCCCATGAAAGGTGCCCTTGATTGGCCCGATACCGACTTCCATTGTCGCCTCGAATTCATCGGTGCTGATTTCTGTCAATTGCTTGCAGCCCGGCGTGCAATGCTGCAGCGACTGCGGATCAGTTAACAGGTTCCACACCTCCTGTGAAGAGGCCGGAAATATGAAACGTCCCTCAATCTTCATTTATCAATTTCATCGCCACCGTGTTATTTAGCCCGGAGTTTGCATTTGTATCGGTCACCCTCTCGAGACTTTCGCATTTCTTTAGACTTATTATCCGTTTCCACATTTACGGCTCTCAAACCTAGTGTCCTGTCCCAGAAATTCGCTAATAATTCCCGCGCCGTTCCGCCAAAAATCTCCCCTTCCCCTCTTTTCCAAAGAGGGGTTTAAATCCTACGGAAGAAATTCCCCCTTTGAAAAAGGGGGATTCAGGGGGATTTGAGTGCTGCCTTTAGCCGCTGCCATCGTTTGGCCTTTTTTCAACGAACTTCTGGGACGCTACACTAGATCTCTTGCGTCACTTGCTGTACGCTCGCGCCTCCTATCGTGTACGTTGTTCGGATATGCCAAATGTCACCTAGTGTCAAATATCTTTTTGGAATATCGCAACCATGACGTTTGGTTATGCGAATCCCTCGGTATGGCAACAATTTATAGCTTTCGGTGCACTCGCTTACGGAGCAGAGCGAGGAAGTCCTTTGCAGGAGGCGAGAGCGGTCGGTCTTTATAGTAAACGATGTAGCTCTGGACGGTTAATGCCAGCCCCGGAATTTCCAGGACTTTGAAAAGTTTGTTTCTAATCTCCTGGATCAGCATATCTTGAAACAAGATTCCCAGTCCGATTTTGTTCTTCACAACTATTTTGACAGAAGCCGGACTACCACATTGTATAGCAATCTTAGCTCCTAATCCTTCCTGCACGAGATGGTTGAGCATCTTGTCTACGGCGCTTGCCATTCCTGTGGTCACCAGCGCGGCTTGACGAAGGTCTGATATGGTTAACCTTTTCTTCCTGGCGAGCGGATGATTCGGTGCGGCAAACACGACAAGCTTTTCTTTGCGAAAGGGTTCGCTGGCAAATTCAGGATTGACGGGAAGTTCGTTGAGCAGCGCGAGCTCGACAGTCGAATTTAGCAACATCGACTTCACTTCTCTTGTCGTGCCGGATCGCAGTATGATGGAAGTGTCGCGGTGCTTGCTTTTGAAATTGACGAGCAACGACGGAAGAAGAAGCGCTGATGCGGCATAGCTCCCCGCAACCTTGAGAGGGTCTGATTTTGGCAAATTTTTAGGAGACCTGAGTTCCTTTTTTGCCTCCTCAAGATGAACAAGAATGGCGTCGACGTGCCGCAACAGAGAGGATCCCGCATCTGTAAGCTCGGCTGCTCCCGCATTTCTCTCGAACAGTTTTACGCCGCAATCCCGCTCTAGATTTTTCACGTGTTTGGAAATCGACGGCTGACTGACGTGAAGTAGTTGGGCCGCCTTGGTGATGCTTCCGCTATTCGCGACCGCTTGGAAGGCCATCAACTGCGTGAGATTCACGACTGGTCCCTATGACTCAAATATCAATTCCGAGGGAGTGGCGCAAATCACATTCTAGCTGCCCTGTAGGTTAAAGTAATAAATGCAATATTCCAATTGGCTCGCAAAGCTCCGCGTTAGCG